>PMDM01000407.1 GCA_003155565.1 Methylococcaceae bacterium
TTCGATCCCGGTCTATAGTAGGTTCTTTTTTAGGCGGACTTCAAACCATCTTTGGCGGCAACATCAGCATTTACACTAACCTGTGTGAACAGGCTAGAAAGGATGCCTATAAAATCATGTGCGCCCAAGCAGAAAAAAATGGCGCAAACGCCATCATTGCGATGAGATATGATGCCACCGAAGTAATGGCTGGCGTAACTGAAGTGCTTTGTTACGGCACGGCGGTAACGGTGACAAGATCAGATTTACCATGAAAAATATCATTTTTACTGGAATCACTTTCTTTGTCCTTGGCATCGTTCTGGGACTGATCCAGCTTTGGTTTGAACCCTGGAATATCGCGTTGTTTATAAAACTCGAAATCACTCTAGGCGCGCTATTCCTTATCAACCTGGCAATAGGGTTTACTCGGAAAGAATATAAGGATTACAAACGACAGCAAGACGGCGATAAATTGGACGATTAACGGCTTTGTCGAATAAATCAACTTTTGGCTTATTGGAAGCGAAGCTGCAAAAACCGATATTTGAGGCAAAAACACGCTGAAAGCCTTGTTGGACAAGGCTTCCAAACAGCCTAGCCAAGCAGAGGCTGATTTCTGTTAGGAGGGTACCTGGAAGCACGATACCCCAGGAGCCTAAATCTCATAAAGCAGCCCTTCATAGTGAGGAAAATTAGAGTGTTACGGATGCCTGGATACGGCCAAGTGCAGCCCTTCGGCAATTCAAACAACAGACCTTCAGACAGTCATATGCAGACGGTCAGAATCAGGTAAAAGCATACATTGAAAAAAATAGGTTATTTCACATGCAGTCTTAATCATACCTTTGAATGATTAAATTAACAATTCAGTACAATTTCAATTTCATCGCCCCGTTTTGCCATCCTGATATGGTATAAGTGATATAAAGCCTTAAACCCACACGTAAAGTGTATTCCTAGCGTTTACTGCTATCACCCTTGCTGATCCAACGCTAAACTGATGGAAAATATTTGAGATGTTCATGAAAAAATTTGAGCAATGGATTTTTTTAAAGGATGATATTTAAATATGTCAGGTAAAGCTCATAAAATTGTTAATGCCAAAGTATTGCTAGTTGAAGACCACAAAAACTTGGCCAAAGCAGTTGGGGCATATCTGGAAAGCAGCGGTTTTGCTATGGATTATGCCTATGATGGCCTCTGCGCACTGCATTTGGCGACTACCCAACGCTATGATGCTATTATTCTGGATGTTAATTTGCCTGGAATAGATGGCANNAACATGCCTGGAATAGATGGCATGGAAATCTGTTCGCGCTTGCGTCAAGATGCACACGTATCAACACCTATCTTAATGTTGACCGCACGTGACCAATTGGAAGACAAGCTAACGGGATTTCGTCGGGGTGCAGATGATTATTTGGTCAAGCCCTTCGAAATGGCGGAGTTGGAAGCCCGTATAATCGCTTTGATCCGCAGGGAGCGCGGCGAATTGGATGAGTCGATTTACTCCATTGCTGACCTGAGCCTTGATATCCGCACCATGCAAGTCAAACGTCAGGGGCAGTTATTACACCTATCGCCGACGTGCCTGAGAATATTACGAATCCTAATGCGCGAATCACCGAACCTCGTCACCAGGGAGCAATTGGAGCAAGAACTTTGGGGCGAACTTACGCCCGACAGCGACACCTTGCGTAGTCACGTGTATAAGTTACGTAAAACCATCGACAAGCCGTTTGATAAACAGCTCCTTGAAACGCTTCAAGGTGTCGGGTTTAGGTTGTCAGCAAACGATTGAATGCGATATGCCGAATTTTGTTCGCCTTCACATATTATTCACTCTCGCCCTCAATTGCATTAGCAACGGGGTCATTCCTATTCAACATCCGTGCATGAATGCGCCGAAATTGGCTTATGGCTCGGTCTGCACCTATCAATTTGTCACCGTGTGCATCTACGCTATTAGGCGGCGTTTGCGCCAAAACAACAAGTTTATCCTGATTGATGATGACGCGGTTGCTTACCCTGATAAAAAATTCAAATATTTTTGCGATCAATGGGTTGCGTATACGGTGATAAACGCGCAGGTAGTAACGTGTGGTTTGGTTGTTTACGGGGACAAAGGCGATGAAATTTTTTAGACGTAGACCAAGATTTAGAAGCCAGATACCTGGGAATATTAAATTCAGCCCTGGCTCTTTGCCTTTAGCTGCCTCCGCCAGTTGCGCCTGGTTGCGCGAAGTTTGGCCTTGGTCTTTTGCATTGGATATCCAAACCTGGATGCCGTGCTGATCAGCTACAACATAAGGGCCTTCAACGAAACTGCGTCCATCCGCGCCTATCGTAGTGCGATGCACGTATGCCAAATGGGCAACATCCAGTTGGTTTTCAATAGCGCGGGTGTATACACAGACCATTCAAGGACATCCGTACCATATCGCCAAACCGGCGACAACTCCTCAAAATAAGGAACATCAGGGTATTCTTCTTGATATGCACCCCACCAAAGCCAGATAAAACCGTGTTGCTCTTGCAGCATAAAATTAGTCAATGCCATACCATTAGGGATTTTACCGGAACGCCCAACTGCTGGAATATGCCGACATTGGCCTGCGCCATCAAACGCAAAGCCATGAAAAGGACAAATGATCTGATCTTCCTGAACTTTGCCGCCACTAAGTGCCGTGCCAAGGTGTGGACAACGATCCAGGTGGGCATGAGGGGTTTTGTCGGCTGTTCGCCATAACACCAGCCGCTGACCAAAGCGTTCTACGCCGAGTGGCTTACGGCCTAGCTCACGGCTTTCAAGCACTGGATACCATAGATTTTCTGGTACTTTCATTTAATGAGGAATCGACTATTCGGTGCTGGAATTTTCAGTTTGCTGTGCTTTGCCCGTTGGGCTGGCCTTAGGAAATACCACGCTGATTGAAGTGCCTTCACCCAGTTTACTGCGGATGGTTAACGTCCAACCGAATTGGTTGCAGAGTCGTTTGACAATCGTTAGCCCCAAACCGTATCCACTGCCATCAGTATTGGCACGATAAAAAGGGTCGAACACTTTTTCTAATTGATGCTGTTCCATGCCGATGCCGGTATCGGACAAACTGACTTGGTACTTATCAATTCTGATAGAAATTAACCCTGAAGGAGTATACCGAAATGCATTTCTCAGCAAATTGGTGAACAAAATAGTAAGCACTTTTTCGGCGGCGGGGACATACAAGAGACCATGCTGGTCAATTACAATGCTGACCTTATGATTACCCAAAGTACGCTGCGTTTGCTCAACCAAGTTAACAATCAAGTCATTGATTAACACTGGCTCTTCGGGCATGGGCGAGAACTCTTCTCTTGCCAGAAGCAATAAGGTTTCAATCAAACCCGCCATATCCACCAAGGTTTTATCAATCATTAACAGCGACTGTTGCTCATTAGGTTGATAGTCTGTCCGCTTTTGTAGTAGGCCAAGTGCGCATTTGATGACCGCTAATGGCGTTCGCAACTCATGGCTGGCATCGCGGGTAAAGTTTTGTTCGCGCTCGATAAACAGTTGCAAGCGGTCAGTAAAATGATCCAATGCATCAATGAGTTTTGCGACATCGCTGTCCGAGGCTTTCCGTATCTCACCCAGGTCAAGTTCGGCAAAACTGTGGTTTTTGAAATCGAAGTGCTCAACGATTTCCGCCAGTTTTATGACAGGGGAAATGGCTTTTTTGGTTTGTTTGTACGACAACCAGGCAAACAGGTAAATCAGGATCAACACGCCACTCAACGGAACGATACCGAAATAAAAGGCCAAAGTGCTGACTTGTTCTTCATCGAAGATAAGGTACAGGCGGGCATTGCCGTTGTCTTCGACATATACGATTGGCTGCCTGCCGTTGAATGCCGTACGGAAATAGCCGGGTTTTAACGACCGCAGCTCATCTGGCAGGACAGTTGTGTTATTGTTGACGGCAAGATAGCCTTTCAAGTTCAAGGTATTGGGCTTGGGGAATTCAGGATTTTGCCGATACAACGACCAAAAATGCGTCGCTTCCCCCTGCAAGGCTTTTCTGATGAGTACGTCTTCCACAATTTTGGCGGCAGCGAACACAGCCAGTGCAGTTGCTATGCTGATTAGCGCAATCTGCAATAGAAACGCTTTAACCAGCTTGTATTGCAGGCCTTGTTTGTTGGTGTTCAATGCGTTTTCACAAACAAATAATGCGCGACCAACCATTCATTGCCCTGCTTATAGCCGAACAATTCCGCACAAGACATAAAAAAGATTCGCCAGCGTTGCTGCCAGAGCCTTGCTTGTTGTTCCCCGTAGATGAGAGCAAACAACTCTCGAATTTCATGGTCATGTTTATCCATGTTTTGTAGCCAGGCTTCGGCGGTTTTCTGGTAATGAATGCCTGACATATCCCATTGTTGTTGCAGATGCAGGTGTTGTTGGAAGTGCAATAAGGTATCACGGGCTGGCATCAACCCGCCGGTAAAAAAATATTTGCCCATCCAGTTATCGTCGCCTTCGGTTTCAAAAGGATAGGCCAAATAACGATGACAGAAGATATGCACGAACAGCTTGCCGCCGGGTTTTAGCCAACTGGCTACCTTGGCTAACAACTTGTCGTAATTCCGTATGTGTTCAAACATTTCAACCGACACGATGCGATCAAACTGTCGGCCCAGTGAAAGCTGGTTGACATCGCAAGTCAGCACTTCGATGTTGGTCAGATTTCTCAACTTGGCTTGTTGCAGGATGTATTCACGCTGGCTGCTGGAATTGGAGACGGCGGTAATGCGGCTATTAGGCGAGTGTTCCGCCATCCACAAGGTCAATGAACCCCAGCCACAGCCCAATTCTAAAATCCGCTGACCATCCTGCAAATCAGCACGGGCAGTAGTCAACGTCAGCATGAAGGCTTCGGCTTCATCCAAGGTTTTTGTGACATCTTCCCAATAACAGGACGAATACTTCAGGTGCTTGCCTAACGCAAATCGGTAAAATGCCGCTGGCACTTCGTAATGTTGTGTATTCGCCGCATCAGTTTCAATAGCGATTGGGCTTTGGCGTAAGTTTTCCAGCAATTTTTGCATCCGGGTGTTTTGTCGCGCCACGTCATTCGCGCATTCATCCAACAAACGCTCCTTAAGCAAGTTGCGTATGCCTAGACGGATGATGAAATCAGGGAGTAGTTTTTGTTCTGCTAGGGTAATTGGGCTGGTCATGGTTAGGTTATCATTCTGTAAAAATTATTCATCTTATTGATCCGTATATTTTTATTAAGCTGCTTCAGCTAGACTTAGGAAACCACGGAAAAAACATCGGGGTGGTTTGCTGGTAGTTGCGGTAATCTTCGCCTCGGCTACGTAAGGCTTGTTGCTCGGTAAATGGAATGCCGGTAAAAAAATAGAGGAAACAAAACATGATGGTGGGCGCAAGCCAGAGCCATACTTGGTATTCTCCGCCCCAACCCAACAAAGGATATGCCAGCCAATGTAGCCATTCAAAAAAATAATTGGGATGGCGTGAGTAACGCCACCATCCGACACGGCAAGCCAAGCCCTTGTTTGCTGGATTCTGCTTGAAAGCGGCAAGTTGCTTATCGCTGGTTGCCTCACCCCATAAGGCGAACAACGCAATGGCAACAGCAATGATGACAGCAAGCTGCTGCGGCTGGGTATTTTGTGCGACCGCCCAGAAAGGCAATGACAGCAGCCATATAAAGCTAGCCTGGAGCAAAAAAAATAACAAGAAACCTATGCTGGCATGTTGCTTCATCGCCAAGCGCATGGCACGGTAACGTCCGTCTTCCTGCCCGTTAAGCACCCGCCCTGCCAAAAACAGACCTAAGCGCGAAAACCAGCACAACACCAATAAGCCCAAACATAAGCGCAAATAGGCCACACCCGATCCGCTTACCGCGTACCACGGGCCAGCCAGCATCATCCCGAATGCCCATACGACATCCACTATCCCCGCATTTTCTCGCTTCTGTTGCCAAAACCATGCTAGCAGTATGGCAAGGATGCTAAAGACAATTACGATTAACGGGCTATTCATGTTGGATTTCAACGGTATTTAACTGCCGGAGATAATGCCCCAGCCACAATAAGAAAGGCACTGTTGCCGCCCAGCTTGCGCCAATAACAAAAAACCAAAGCCAGTCGGTCGCTACGACAGTGACCGCGCCCAACTTTGCTGCTGCCATATAGGATAACGGACTTGCAACTGCGCTCATTGCTGCAGCAAGCCATAGCTTAGATTGCAGCCAAGCCAGGGAATGGTTAATCGTTAATGCGAGGCTAGCCCAAAGCAAGATTATCCACCAAGGGGCAAGGAGGGCTGCGCCATTGTTTTCCGTAAATTCAAGCCAACCCAATTTAATCCAAGTGGTATCGAGAATAAAACCAACCACCACAGCCACTAGCGTCAATTGAAAATCCCCTTTAGTACGGTTATTAGGATGCAACACGCTAACAACAAATAACATAAACAAGACCACCACAGGCCAGATGATTTTGTTTACCGCACCCAGCACCGCAGCAAACCAAATTAACTGCAAACAAAGGTAGTTCAATAGATTATTAAGCCGCATTGACAGCCAACCATTGTTGACGGCGATTTCCGGGTTTTGCCAATAACAGTTGCACATTGGAAATCGACTTCTCCTTGAAACCGCCTTCGCAATAGCACAGGTAAAACTCCCACATGCGGATGAATTCATCGTTGTAGCCTTGAAGCTTGACTTGCTCAAGCGCAGCCATAAAACGGGTTCGCCAGGCGTTTAATGTGCGTGCGTAGCTTTCGCCCTGGTCTTCCAGGTTAATCAACCGTAAATTCGCCTGGGCTGCACTGGCAACAACCGCACTGACACAAGGAATGAAACTGCCAGGGAATATATAACGCTTAATGAAATCAACGCTTTTCAATGCTTGTCGATAATAACGGTCTTCAATCGTAATCGCCTGGATCAGCCCCAAACCATCCGGTTTTAACAACGCCGCGCATTGTTGGAAGTACGTATCCAAATAGTGATGCCCGACCGCTTCAATCATTTCGATGGAAACCAGCTTGTCGTACTTGCCTTGCAAGTTGCGGTAATCCTCCATCAATAAGGTAATTTGGTCGGCGACACCCTCCTGTTCAAAGCGGAGTTGTGCGGCTTGATGTTGTTCCTTGGAAATTGTTGTGGTGGTGATTTTGCAACCATAATGTTTGGCGGCATAAACCGCAAAACCGCCCCAGCCGGTGCCGATTTCAATGACATGATCGTCCTTGTTTAACTGCAATTTCTGGCAGATTCGCTCCAATTTCGCGGTCGAAGCCTGCTCCAAGCTCATCCCGGGATGCAAATAAGTCGCTGACGAATACATGCCATGTGTATCCAGGAACAGCTTAAAAAAATCATTGCCCAAATCGTAATGCGCGGCGATATTTTTTTTGCTGCCTGCCTGCGAATTACGGTTTGCAAAATGCCAAACCTTAAGCAATTGGTTGGCAATAGTCGCCAAACCGCCTTCCATGCTGTCGAGCAAATCCCGGTTACGTACTAAGATTTGCACCACCTTGGTCAAATCATCCGTTTGCCATTGTCCATCCATGTAGGATTCTGCCGCACCGATTGAACCGCCCAACGCGGTTTGGCAATAAAAGCGCAGGTCGGAAATATTAATTCTTGCAGATAAATCATCTTCGGCTGTTTTGCCCAACACGACTTCACCTAATGGATCAGCAATAGTCAACACAGCATTTTGCAATAAAGCCAATTTATCGAGCACCGCTTGTCGTAAAGCCAAATCAATACGGCTTGGGGTGAAATTTAATGGGGACGCGATGGTGTTCATTCCGTTCTCCAGGGCTTATTCGGTTGTTTTATCAGGATGGCTATAAAACGGAATCCGTTTTAGCCACAAAAACAATGCTTGCCAGTAAATCAACACCACGACCGATAAGGTCATCAGCGGAAACCGAAGTGGAATTGACCGCATGGCTTGTGCAGTCATCGCTTGTTCCTTAAGTTGCAAGGTGGCATCAAAACAGCTTTCATTGTTTTGTTGCAATGCCATGTGGATAGTGAGATTGTCATTATGCAGCGCAAACCGCCATTCATAGTGCATATCCATAGGCATAAAAGGCGAGACATGGAAGGCTTTGTCGAAGTGAAATTGCCAATGCCCATCGTTCGCCGGGCATTCTTGGGTATCCAAAATATAACAATAGCGTTCGTTCCACGGGGTATTGTGGATTTCAGCAATAATGTAGCGTGGTTGTTCGGCTTGCTCAGGATGGCAAAAATAGAAACTGACTGGATTGAAACAAAAACCCAAGTAGCGCAAATGGGTCAACAAAAAAATCCTACCTTGGAAGGGTTGGCCGCAATGATTTTGCAACTGTGTTTTGACGGTTTCTTGTAAATCATAGTCGTTCTGCCCGAGATAATCCTTGCGATAAAAACTGACCAAGTTAAAGCGTTCCAATGACCACACCTTGCTTTTCGACATCACCAGTTCGATCTCATCAAGCGCAAGCCAACTCATAAAAATGGGGTATTTAAAGTCGTGTGGTTTAGGAAGGAATCGCCGATGCCGTATCCAACCCACATACAGTTTGCTATCTAAGCTTTTCATGCCGCACCGCTAATTAAATCGACGACATCTTGTGCGCTTTTTGCACCATCTTCATGGAAGCCCCAACCCCAATAAGCTCCGACGTAATAGGTGAAATTTTTGCCATTGATTTCAGCCCGCCGTTTTTGCGCCGCCAAACTGGCAAGCGTATAAACCGGATGATGGTACAGCCGTTTTTGCAGGATTTTTGTTGGGTTGATGCGATCCGTACAGTTTAGCGTGACCAGTAAGGGTTCTGGCGTATCCAAGTTTTGCAGCAGGTTCATGTAGTAGGTGACGGTGCAACGGGCTTGTTGTCCATCCAATTTCAGTGCATTCCAACTCGCCCAGGCCTTTGGGTGTTTGGGCATCAGGCTGGTATCGGTATGCAGTACCGTATCATTTTCCTGGTATGTCATCGCGCTTAAAATCCCGGTTTCACTGCTCGTGGCATCTTGCAATAACGTCAAGGCTTGGTCGCTATGGCACGCCATTATCACTCGGTCATAGTTCTCCTGCTTACCCGCTGTTGTTATCGTGACACCTTTATTATTTCGGGATACCGACTGCACCGGACAATTCAAGCGTAATTCGCCTTTGAAGCGCTGCATAAATGCCTTGATATAAGTGGACGAGCCACCACATACCGTGCGCCACAAGGGCCTGTCCTTGGTTTTTAGCATGTCATGGTTCGCCATAAAAGCGACCAGATAGCGAACCGGAAATTGTTTGGCCAAAGTGGGCGGGCCAGACCATAAGGCGCAAGCCATCGGCAAAATATGGTCGTCGATAAATGCCGTGCTGTAGCGGTGTTCCGTTAAATATTCGCCAAGCGTTAAGGTATCACTTGCTGTTTCCAATAAGGAGGGCGCTTCTTTATAAAAGCGCAGAATATCGCATATCATTCGGTAAAACCGGGGCTTAAAAAGGTTGCGCCGCTGGCAAAACAGCTTATCCATTGTGGTCGCATTGTACTCAAGCCCAGTCCGCACATCGGTCACGCTAAAACTCATGTCCGAGGGCTGAGAGGCGATATTCAAATCGCGCAAAAAGTGGCAGAAATAACGGTAATTGTGTTCATTGAACACAATAAATCCTGTATCGACAGCAACATTACGGTCAGCCAAGAAAATATTGTGGGTATCGGTGTGACCACCCGGATAGGGGTTGGCTTCGTAAATCGTGATGTCATGCTGTTTGCTTAAATAATACGCTGCATACAAGCCAGAAATACCGCTGCCGACAATGGCTATTTTCATCTTTCTGCTTCCTGTGAGATTAAATTAGCCCGCAACCGTTCCACAGGTATGGGCTGCAAATCCCAAACCAAACCCAGGTAAGCCATTAAGGTCAACAGATAATAACTGACATCAATTTCCCACCAGAAAAACCCTTGCCTAGCTGAAACAGGGTAATGATGATGGTTGTTATGCCAGCCTTCACCCAAAGTCAGGAACGCAACCAAACCATTATTGCGGCTATCGTCGTTTGTGATATAGCGTTTTGAACCCATGACATGCGCCAGTGAATTCACGCATAAAGTACAATGGATCAATGCGATAGTGGAAATAAAATAGCCCCATACAATCATTTGCCCGCCGCTGGTATGGAGTTCCGGGTAGCTTATCGACAACCAAAAGCCAAAGCCCCACATGCTAATACCGTACAAGATGGGAATCAGGATGTCGAAGCGGTCTAGCCAGCGTAATTCGGGAAATTTGATGAGGTCGCGTACATATCGTTCACGGGTGGTGAAGTTTTTCAGGCATAAAAACCACCCCATGTGACTCCACCAGAATCCGTGCCGTGGGCTGTGGATGTCCTTATCCTGATCTGAATAAAGATGGTGCTGCCGATGATGTGCAGCCCACCAGATCGCACCGCGTTGGGTTGCCGTTGCCCCCAGCAAGGCAAACAGAAACTGGCAGGCCCGACTGGTTTTAAAGGCTTTATGGGAAAAATAGCGATGATAAAACGCGGTAATCGCAAACATTCGGATCAAATACGAGAACAATGCCACCCATAAGGCAACCGGACTCCAGCCATAAACAAGTACCAGCAGACAAGCCAAGTGCATCAAGATAAACGGAATCACCCGAAGCCAGTCAATGGCTTCACTGGTGTTCTCGCTGGCCTTGATATTGCTGCTGTCAAACCAACTTAGCAGTTTGGAAAAATGGGCTTTTAACATGCGTGGCCTATTTGGACGGTTGGCCTATTAAAAAGCATGGCGTGTGAAAGTTATGTGAACGTCATCGTCCCATTCGTTCACGTTTTGGTGCAGCGGTATTCGAGACAATAGCACTGAAATAAGCCGGAGTTGTGGATGAAGACTGCCCTATTAACGATTGTCATGTTGTTTTCGCCGAATGCTTGCAAAACCGTTGAGCAAGATGTATTTGCCGATTACTTGGTGCTTGCCCCAGCCGATTCCAACATAAAATATAATCCAAAGATTAACGCATTTGTTAATCTTTACAATCAATTAGAAGATAACGCCCTGGCAGACAATGTTGCCAAGGCTTACGCTGAAAAACTCTATTTTAACGATACGGTTGTTACCCTGCATGACCAACAAGCCTTGCAAAAATATTTACAACACACGCAAGAAGCCTTGGATTCGATGCAGTTTGAAGTGCTGGATACCTACGAAAAAAATAACGACGTCCTGGTCAGGTGGTCAATGCGTACCCAATTCACTATTCTTGGTCAGCAGCGCGATGTCCACTCAATCGGCATCAGTCATTTGCGTTTTGACAGCGACGGGAAAATCGTCCTACACCAAGATTACTGGGATAGCACCCAAGGCTTTTATCAACACGTTCCAATTATTGGAGGGTTTTTGCGATGGATAAAAAATGGTTTGCGAGATTATTGATCGGCGTTGCCGGACTGTCATCAGTAGCAGTAACAGCGGGCGAAATGTTCCCGCCGACAATACAAACACTAGCAGCAAAACTGGTACATTGTAGCCGCGCCGAATTAAAAGCCTTCCGGTTAATCCACGTCGGCAATGCCGCTTTGTATCTGGAAGATTGCCAAGCTATAAACAATATTTTCACCCAATCACCCAAACAATTGCGATTTGCTTATGAGAAAGCCATTCCCGCCAAAGCCTTTCGGGAAGCATCAGAAGAATACTTGAAAATTAATCTAGGCCAACAATATGCTCTATGGGAACAAACATTTAAAGACTTTAACAGCAACTACCGTGATGTCAAAGATGGCGATTATTACGATTTGGTGTTTGATAGCAAAGCCGGATTGCAACTGTTTTTAAACCAAAAACTGTTGGGCTCAGTAACTAATGTAGATCAAGGCTTAGCGTATTTCAACGTATGGTTTGGCAAAGAACCGTTTTCCGAAGACTTGAAGAAAAGCCTACTGACGACAAAGTTAACGGCAAAATAATTTGAAAGGGAAAATTTAATGGACGACCAAAAAATGACCGCCGTACAGTCACTTTATGAACCCAGCGTTTCATATTTGACTAGCATTGGCAGCCAGATCGTGGGGATAAATACCAAATCATACTGCTTTGACAGTTGATCCCCATCATGTCAGCCAGCTTAAAAATAACGACACGCTGATCATCCTCGTCAAACAACTGCCGAAATCGGCAAGTAACACATTAAACCAGACCAACATTCAGCTTAGATGTTGTAACTGCAATGACCTGTTGGCAAACAACGAAGTGCTATTCAGGGTGACGATGAACTTGGTGCCACTGAAGGAAATCCTTAAGAATTTGGGGCCGGAGATAACTTCCGTGGGCATTGTTTTGATAACTATCTCTTCACCGTTATGCTCGAAAACACCAAATCCTCAAGAAAAGCAATAATGCTAGTTTCATCTTTTGCCTGACCAAAATCAGTCAACGACGGCAGCTTGTGAATAAAGAAGTTCTTGAAATGCGCCATTTCTATGATCGAAGCCAATGATTTAGGGTATCCATAGCTGGGGTTGCATTCGAGAATAATAATGGCAATATGCGCGTACAAATCTTTGTAAGGCTTGTACAACGGTTAAGCCGACTCATTCACATTATGTAGCTTTAACATCTGCGAAAGGGGTGCCCAGATTATTTAATTGACTGTAAATTCAGTTTATCTTTGAAATAAGGAAACACAACAAATGTGAAGCGGGCAACTATTACTCGTCATCCATAGGCCGACCTTTCGGGATCATCAGCCGACTGAGTTGCCTATCCTTGTACCAATTTGCGGCACGGAAGGCCAATAACAGGAGGACAAGCATTGTATAAAAAACAGGTTGGAGCAGGTTTCCTTTAAGCTGCCAAAAATAATGGATAATGACCGCAACAGATGCGGGATAAATAAATCGATGGAGTTTTTTCCAGGACTTGCCCATCTTTTTTTNNAAAAAAATCACAATATAAGCCATTACCCCAAACCAGATATAAGTGCTTTCCATTATATCAGTCACAATAATGGGCCAAACCAGGGCTTGGTCAATGGTCAGGTAAGCGAGCAAGTGTAAGGTCGCATAAAAAAAACAAAACAAGCCGAATAATTGGCGATAAGTTGCCATTCCGGGCCATCGGGTGATTTTTTGGATCGGGGTTATAGTGAGTGTTATACAAAGAAATCGTAATGACCAGTCGCCTAGGCGAATATGCAGCGCTTGGATAGGGTTGGCACCTAAGTTATCGAAAACAATATCGACGAATATCCAAAACAGGGGTATTAAAGATGCGGTAATACACAGGTTTCGCAGTTCAAGAAACTTCTCTATTAGTGCTTGCCAGTCGGTATTTGGCCAGNNGCCATCACTGCCGGAAAAAAACCTTAGGAAAGATTTCGCAAGGATTTCCTTTGCGGTTTGACAGGTCATTAGAAAAAATAGACCAAGTCCATATCACTGTACATGGATGCGACTTGTTCGCCATAACCATTGAAGAGTTCGGTAGCTTTGCGCGGGGTAAAAAAACGGCTTCCAATCCGCCTTTCGCTAATTTGGCTCCACCGGGGATGTGGGACGGCTGGGTTTACATTGGCATAAAACCCATATTCATTCGGGGCGTATAGGTTCCAGGTCGTGATGGGCGCAGTTTTCAACAATTCAATTTTTACTATGGCCTTGATGCTCTTGAAACCATATTTCCAGGGCACGACCAGCCGCAAGGGAGCGCCATTTTGTTTGGGTAATTTGTCGCCATACATGCCAACTGCCAAGAGCGTCAAGGGATGAACCGCCTCGTCAACCCGCAGGCCTTCAACATACGGCCATTGCAACATGCCATTGTGCATGGCATCAGATTGATGGACTGAGGTGAATTTGACAAATTTTGCAGTCGATAAGGGTTTAACCCGTTTCAATAAACCGGCAAGGGGGAAACCCACCCACGGCACGACCATCGACCATCCTTCGACACAACGAAGGCGATAAACATATTCTTGCAGGCTTTGTTGGCTTAAAAGCTCTTCGAGATGGAGGTTTAAAGGTTTTTCAACTTCGCCAATAATTTCGACAGACCATGGATCAATTTGAAGGTTTTGTGCAAGCCGTGTTGAGTCTTCCTTATTGAAGGTGAACTCATAATAGTTCGTGTAGTTTTTTACCAAATCATTGGGAGTAACGTTTAATTTGTCAGAACCAGTAAGGGCATCCGACAAATTTTTCCAGTCCGTCTCACTTGCGGCGAATTTAGAAGAAAGGCTTGACCAGGCAACGGTTGAAGCCAGAATCGCTTTGATTAGCTTACGGCGTTGATGTAATATCTGGGGGTCAGTAATTTCACTGTCAGGTATTTCTTTTTTAGTGATAATTCGCACAACTGGCTTAAATGATTAACTTATGCTAACAAGACAAATGAGGACGGCTATTTTTCCCCAAACGATGTCGGTGTGAAGATTATGAAATGAAATTTTGGTAATTTCATCCTTCAATCTAGGCAATCGGTTTTTCAAGTTGGCAACCCGGTTAAGCCTTATGAAGGCTACTTCAACAAATCGGCAAGCCGTTTGATTTCGTTTTCTGCATTTACTTGGTAGGTAATGTCATATTGAATGCCGAGGAAATAAAGCACCCTACCTTTACTATCTAATAACGGGGTTATTTTTAGGTGATTATGAAATAAGGTGCCGTCTTTTTTATAGTTGCGCAAGGTCACTTCTATAACATCATGCTTTTTTAAGCCATCCCTAATGACGCGTCGAGCTTCTTGAACCCTGTCCGTACCTTGAAGAAACCGGCAGTTTATCCCGATGATTTCTTCTTGACCGTAACCCGACAAACGTTCGAATGCCTTATTGGCATAAATAATCGGGCAATCCTCCAGATCGGGGTCGGCCAAGGTCACGCCATTAACGCATTCGTCCAAAATGGCGGTTAGGACTTGCGGGATGATTCCAGAATCTTTTTTAATGATAAAAGGCATAGGTTATCTCCGTTAAAATTAAGATGCGAGTTGCATTTGGTGGGTGTGGACTAAATCCCTTATCTTTTCGACTGTGTTTTCAGCGCCATCTTCTATGGCCACCCGGATTAATTTTTCAAACGGTCGCATAAAAATTTCAATTTCCAGCAGGTCAAACCTAAAGGTTAGCTTTGTTTGGTTGCCTTGGTCGTCGCTGTCAACCAAGTAGGATTGCTTATACGGCGTACTTAAGCCTTGGATAACAAAAATTGTATGAGGGTTGTATTCAACGACTTCAAAAATGGATTCAATCTGTGAATCGTTGTCCTCACGCACTTGACGGCCTTTGGCCCCAACGCGGACTTGGTCGCCATCCAAAGCTTCCAACTCAACCACCTCAGGCGCCCACTTGGGATAATTAAGAAAAAAATTATTGGCAACGAAGCAGAATACGTCCATCTCACTTGCGTTTATAACAATGCTGGCTTCACCACAAATCTGTTTTGATGTGCCGAATGAAAGTTTCATTTTCATTACATTCCTTTACCCTATTAATTCTTTCTACAACTTAACAGCTAAATCTTGGCTGGCAAGACTTGCAAGAGAAGGGAAGTCCTTAAAAAATGTTTTTGGGTTTAGGTTCAGTGGTACGTGTTAAAACTCTTTGGCCAATCACTATTACACCACGAAATCTTGGGTTGAATTAATAGGCGGGTTTGGAGACTAAAGGGATAGCTATTTTTAGCAATCGGGATAAACTGGAATTTAACATTTTTAGGACTTTTACCAAATGCCAAACGAAACCGTCAACCTATTACCCAGCCAAATATTGTTTGGTTTTGCAATTCTCGCCTTCTTCGCTTTGGTGGTTATGGAAAAACTGAAGCCTTACCGCCGTTTTACAAATACTGTAGGGAAGTCTTCCTTTTATACCAACACGGCCACTTTTGTATTCAATAACATTATCCTGACCCTGTTGCGGGCAACTTCGTTATTTTTTGTTGCCCAACAATTTTCCGGCCATGGCCTTTTAAGTGGCATGGCTAACAATCCCATCAAGTGGGTGTTTGCATTCTTGTTGTACGACTTGTCAATCTATGCTTGGCATGTTGCCAGCCATCATTTTGAATTCCTGTGGCGGTTTCACAAGGTCCACCATAGCGATAAAAGCTTTAACACCTCAACAGGCTTTCGTTTTCACGTTTTTGACCTGTTTCTCGAAATCCCATACAAATGCCTGTTTGTCGTTTTGATTGGGGTGGATGCCTATTTGGTACTGGCGATTGAATCAATCCAATTGTTTTTCATTTTCTTTCATCATTCAAACCTGAGTTTTGAACAAGAAAAAAGCTTGTCGGAATATATCATTACACCGTCTTTGCATCGCACCCATCATTCGACGTTGCGTAGTGAGCACGACAGCAACTATGGCATTGTCTTGGCATTTTGGGATAAGTTGTTCAATACCCGAAAAGAGTGTGTGCCGGAGCATATAGGATTGGATATCGTTGTTGCTGAAAATTTCACGCAACTTTTTTTCTTGGCCTTTATCACCGAAAGGCACTTCAAAAGGATTTTGAGCGTAATTCCTAATAGCCGGAAACGGCTCTAAGAGTCCGGATTAAAAAATCCTTTAATGTCATTTGCGACCAACTCGCGCAAATGGTTGGCTCATATCTATCCAAGATGGTGCAAAGTTCAGCCGTTAATCCATTCTCACTTGGTATATTCCTCTCAGACTATTGCATTCGCGTTCTGGACCACTACATAAACCATCATTTTAGAAGCAAACCCATAGGTTTCCAGGAGTCCGGTAGCGTTAAAAATGATTTTGGCACGCAACATGCTTAAATTATTGCATAAAGGCAATGAAAAAATTCAAAGGTTATAATCCAAAGCAATGGGAATACCTGGGTATTATTCATCATTTTGTCATTTCGCTATCGTAAGCTTATTTAACTAGCATCAGTTTTCTGAGAGTATGGAGGGTAAGCAAGTGTTATTTAAGTTACTTTCAAACACGAAATTATATTTACCGTTTTCCCATTGGGCTATAACGTGGCCTGTTGAACTGACTGGCGAACTGGTAACCATTGGCTTACTGTCTTGTTTTGTAGCCCTGTCGGGCTATGAGCTTCGTTCTCTTAGGGACTCCTACCCTACTTGGCGAATCCATCGGTCTTATCTGACCAATATGAGCCTGTTTGCCTTTAACAGTATTTTTGTGATCGTTTTTTCAGTGTCTATGTTACTGGCAATTGCCGAACGAAACGCGGGATATGGTCTTTTAAGTTTGACACTAAATCCCGCATTCAAGGTAATTTTGTCCTTTTTAGCGGTTGATTTGCTGTTGTACGGGTGGCACAGGGCTTGTCATCGGTTTAATTTTTTATGGCTATTCCATCGGGTGCACCATAGTGATCGGTATTTAAATGTGTCGACGGCATTTCGTGTGCATTTTTTAGAAATCTTCACCACGACTTGCTTAAAGGTCGGATTAATTATCCTCCTTGGCATCGACAAAATGTCAGTCCTGGCAATAGAAGCCCTGATTCTTGTGAGCATGATGTTTCATCACACCAATGCCCGTTTCAAATTCGAGCGGATCTTAGGGAGTTTTATAACTGTACCAACCCTCCAAAGAGTGCACCATTCAGCCGAACCAAAAGGGCTTAACTATACTACGGTTTCGTGTTATCCATCTGGGACAGGCTATTTGGGACGTTCTCAGTTACAAAGCCAAGCCGAATTGGACTCAAGGAAAGGCCGCCTGAAAAAGTGTTCGACCTGATACGGTTTGGCTTTGGCTGGGAAGATAAGCCAAGTGAATGCCCAGCCAATTTGGATTCAATGATTGCCGAAGCCGCATTTTATAAAGCCGAAAAACGTAACTTCTCGCCGGGCTACGAGCTGCACGATTGGTTGGAGGCCAAGGCCGAACTTCTGAAGCACACTCCAAGTCATATCCAGTCCAAAAGTATGTCCCAATAAGTCGCGTTTTTTTGACAAGCCTCCAAGGACTGTTAAGTTAATCTCGCAACTGTTTGTTGCGTCATTTAATAAT
>PMDM01000327.1 GCA_003155565.1 Methylococcaceae bacterium
GTTTCAAGGTATATACGCGTACGGGTTACGTCGGGTGCCTTGAGATATTCCTTCAGCACTTGGTTAAACGCGGCAACATCGCCTTCCGCCTCGTTAATGCGTTTAAAACGATAACCCTCAGCGGCACGGATTTTCTGGTCGGCCTCACCACGGGCACGCGGCACCGCCTTGTTATACTCGC
Source organism: Methylococcaceae bacterium (assembly GCA_003155565.1). Classification (GTDB taxonomy): domain Bacteria; phylum Pseudomonadota; class Gammaproteobacteria; order Methylococcales; family Methylomonadaceae; genus Methyloglobulus. The sequence goes on from PMDM01000327.1 coordinate 182, forward strand.
CGTTAGCCAGGTTGATGGCATTTTCCCGGTCTTGTTGGGCGCGGTTCACTTCATTAAACGAAGACTGTACCGGTTCCGGCGGGTTGACGTTTTTTAATTGCACTTGATTAATGGAAACACCCAACTGATAGCGCTCCGCCAGCTCGCGGGTACGTAACAATGCGGTTTCTTCGATCTCTTGACGGCCTATGGTGATGATTTCGTCGACTGTCCGATCCCCGACCACCTCGCGCATGACCGCTTCCGATATATCCCTTAAGGTTTGTCCAGGATTACGCACATCGAAGAGATATTTCTCAGGATCGGTAATGCGGTATTGGACGATCCATTCAACCAACGCCGAATTCAGGTCACCGGTAACCATTGACCTTTCCAAGCCCGGTGAATCACTGATTTGATCGGGATTGGTGAAACCAGGTGTGGCAAAACCAAATTCCAGTTTTTGCTGTCGCTGGGTCGGCACGGTAATGACATCGTCGATGCCAAAGGGTAGCTTGGCATGCAATCCAGACGGCACTTTATCGATGAATTTGCCAAAGCGGAGCACGATGCCTTCCGATTCTGCTGGAATGGTGTAAAACGACATCATCACCCCAACCAACAGGGCGACGGCCAGCAGTACTGCCAGTGGGGAAACAGGCAGTGAACCCAAGAAACGCTCCAAAAATGGTTTGAGATTATCCACACAACCTCCAGTTTTTAAAAAGGACGGATTTAAACCCATTCAATATTTACGACAGAACCGATGATACTCCCATAAATAAGCATTCTCATTGATTTCTGCTGATATCTTGTATTAAAGTCAAATCTGACGGGTCAGTCTCAAGTACCTTGAAAACAAGCTTTCAATTATTGTATGTGTCCGCTAAGAAGAATTAAAGAAATTACTTGAAATCTACCACTGGTAATTAGCCTATTTTCCGTTAAGTTGAGCAGTTCAGTGTGGCCCATTCAGGTCAGTTAATTTTGTATTTCGAAACAAGATGACTTTAAAAGTTGTCTTTCAAGTCTTCCAGAAATTTGAATAGCCTAAGAACCATCGATAATGGAATGGAAGTTAGTGTTAGGCCGTATAGGTGAGAATTTAAGAGCCACATTATTCCCGTTTTGACAGGCCCAATTTGGTAATTTCACACCCAGAAATTTGTGGGATGCGAAGGTATCTGATTGTCTTATTCATAGGGCAACCAATCGTCTTATTGGTAGCTTTTAAAAATTCAAAAACCCCTTTCTCTTTTCGGGAGAAGGTTGGCATGAGGGAATTAAAATCAAACATTTACAACCCTCACCCTAGCCCTCTCCCAGACGGAGAGGGGATTTTTAAAGATTCCCTTATATGAAAACTCCAGGTCATATCTATTTAACCCAGTAAAAAATTACTATCTTTCCGCAGGTCAGTCGTTTCATTTTCAGTGGTTTGGTCTTTTAAATTGACACCCGAAAGCTTCAATTTTTCGGACTCATTAATTAAGTACAACAATTTCTTTAAGGCCTGTCCATAACTTAGCCCGTTTTGATGAATATTGGAAATACAATTGCGGTCAGCATCAGTGCTTATGCCTGATTTGGCCTTATAAGTGAAATAAATGCCCATGCTGTCAGGGGCGCTTAAGCCTGGCCGTTCACCGATCAAGACGATGCACAATCTGGCAGTAAAGTGTTCGGCAACAGCATCGCCAATCGCAACACGTCCATGTTTTACTAAACACACAGGCGGCAAGGTACAATCCTTTGCTTGCAGTTCCGGCAGCAATAAACTCAGGAACGGTTCTGCGTGATTTTCGATAGCTTTAGACGATAAACCATCAGCAACGACAACAACCGCATCGGTATTGGTTTGCGGGGTATTTCGCAAACATGCCAATGCGGATACGCTTAAAAGTCTCCCTAGATCGGGTCTTTGCAAATACATGCGGTGATTTTCTGCCCGGGTTTGCAATATTAGTGTTTGATAACCTAGCTTATTCAATCGGTGTTCAAGATTTGCAAAATCCAGTGGGATATTGACTGCGTCCCGCGCCAGGGCATGTGCGTGTGCGAACTCAAGGCTTGCGTGGGTTGGCAGACTAATTCCCACATGACCTAAAGCAATTCGGGCTGGAGTGAATTGCGTCAGGTTTTGCCAAGGGTCTTGGGGATTTATTTGTTTGTTATCATTATCCATTGCCATCCCGACTGATTTTTTGTAGCACTGGTTTAAATAACGCGGGTACATCCGACTGTTGCTTCAGTTGATTTTTATCATTAAAAATTTGGTGTTGTTGCAGCCATTGTTCAAACTCAGGGGCGGGCCTCAGTCCCAGCACCTGGCGCACATAAAGCGCATCATGGAAAGAGGTCGATTGATAATTGAGCATGA
>PMDM01000361.1 GCA_003155565.1 Methylococcaceae bacterium
AGAAGGCTATTGAGTTGAATGATAATCGGGGGGTGTATCGGTCGAAGTTGTTGTTGGATAAGGATACTGCCGCCCGTCAGGTAGGATTAGGGCGCATTTTCACTAACCTTGGGTTTGATGATCCCGCCAATCGGCAAGCCATGAAGTCATTGGCTATCGACCCCAGCAATTATTCCGCGCACCGTCTGTTGTCCGACAGTTATTTGACTAAGCCACGCCATGAAATTGCACGCAGCAGTGAATATTTACAGTCGCAACTTTTACAACCTCTCAATTACAACCCCATCCAACCCAGCCTGGCTTATACCGACCTCAACATAATCAAAGGGATTGGTCCTAACGACACCTCGTTCAACGAATACAACCGGTTATTCGAGCGTAACGGGGTACGATTTACGACGACGGGTATTGCTGGTTCGAATAGTACCCTAGGCGACGAAGCGGCGCTATCGGGGATACTCAACAAGTTTTCCTTCAGTTTGGGACAACTGCATTACGATACCAACGGTTTCAGGCAGAATAATGACCTGAAGCACAACATCTACAACGCCTTTGCACAATACGAGATTTCTCCCGCAGTTAACATCCAAGCAGAATACCGCCATAGGGAAACGGAGCATGGGGATTTGCAGCTTAAAGGAGATGCAACTTCTTTTTCGCCAGTTTTTCATCGTAGATTAGAGCAAGATACGTACCGGGTAGGCTTAAAGGTTTCACCTGCGCAACATTCAGATTTGTTATTTTCATTCATTCATGCAAACCGAAAAGAAAGTATTAATTCCCCACCTCTAAATGTAAAAAGCTATAACGTTGAATCACAATATATTTTTCATAATGACCAAATAAATGCCTTAGCCGGAGGTGGGACTTATCTTGCGGATAACATCTCTGGAGAAACGAATATACCCAGCTATGATACATCCCAATATTTTGGGTATTTATATTCTAATTTTATTTTATTTAAAAATTTAACAGTCACTACCGGTTTATCCTATGACCAATTTAAAGATAATCAAGCTGGGGCATCAGCTAATGTAAGTGAATTGAATCCTAAATTGGGTTTTATTTGGCAAGCAAACAAGTATATATCTTTCCGGGCGGCTGGTTTTAAATCGGTAAAATCCGCTATAGTCGATAATCAATCCTTACAACCGACTCAAGTAGCAGGGTTTAATCAATTTTTTGACGATTTTAATGGCACAACTGCTTGGCAGTATGGTGTCGGGATGGACAGTCACTTCCACAAAGATATTTATGCCGGTATTGAAGCCTACAAACGTGACTTGAAAACGCCCATCGATGTAAATTTTAATCACAATTATAATGAAGAATTGTATAGGTTTTATTTTAATTGGATGCCCTTGAATTATCTTGCTATAAATTCTGAATTTCGTTTTGAAAATTTCCGTTATAGCCCTCTTAACACTGGAAATGATAACTACGATTTTTCTGCATTTCCGGCTGCTGTTGAAACGGCTTATATCCCTCTTGAATTCCGTTTTTTTGAACCTAACGGCTTTTTTACCTCAGTTAAAGGAACTTACGTTAATCAAAGAGAGGTAGGTGGTAATGACCCCGGCCTTGCAGAGTTTTTTGGCGGGAACTTTAGGTCTGATTTTTATTTAGTTGACGCAGCCATAGGCTATCGTTTTCCTAAGCAATATGGTCTAATTAGCTTAGAAGCAAAAAATTTATTTGATACAAATTTCAAATACCGAGATCGTCGGTTTCACACCAACGAACAGCGTTCGCCAGATTTTTTCCCTGAGCGAATGTTATTTGGTCGAATTACTTTAAATTTCTAAAAATGAGGAAAAAACTATGGCTATAACGACAGATACAACAAAACTTAATAAAGACAATCCTTGTTGTCTAGATTCTGAATGGTACTCACCACGTGTTTTAAGCCANNTAAGCCAAGAAGCTACCAAGGAAATTCTTGGAGACAATCTTTCCGCTTTGATCGCTATTAGTAAAGATCACAAACCTGTTGTCTACTTACCTTATGGGACCCGGATTTCGATGGATGAGCATTCTCATTCCGAGGTGGCAACCCTATTGGAATTTGCCGTCAAAATTCCTGTGCAAGAAGCACCCTTTAGTGTAATGAACTACACCTTGTGTTATCCCAAAAATGGCAAGCCACCTAGACCGTGCCCATGTTAAACATAGCCGCGTAGATTGGGGGTTGCGCTTTTTTGCAACCCAACATTGGTAACTCGATTGATTTCCTCTTCAGCCGGACGGGGCATGTGCCCTGTTCGCATTGTTTTCGCGTGGTTCAAAAATGAAAACACCAAAAAAACGTTAGGGACGGGGCTCAAACCCCGTTCCGCTCAGTTATTTTACGAATACACCGAGTCCGCGTATCACTATTTTATCAAGAGCATTTGCGGTATTGACGCGCAGTGACAGCAAAATAGGTCCATTTTTCGCTTTGATAGCTGGTTTGACAAGGGTGCTGTTGACACAAACTGGGCCTAGAGCTGTTAAGTCAGTGCCGTCATCAAGCTTTACCATAGCCGAGCTAGGGGGATTTTGCACTTGTGCTAGGCGGATTTGGGTGATGAAACTTGCGTTGCTAGTGTTCTCGTAACAAACTCGTACACCGGTGATTTTGGTTTCCTTAGGCAGATCCAGAGCCATTTGCACGACTTTATTGCCGCCACCTGCTAAAAATACATCGCCCACCGTTACAGATTGGATCACAAGTCCGGTCAATCCGCCGCCTACTCCAGAACTGGTGGAGTTAAACGTTGTAGTCAGTTCATCAATGTTTCCCGAGAGCAGATCAAAGTGGTTAAGCCACATAATCTGTTCTCCGTGTCCACCATCATTAGTCTTTCCACCATCTTTATCGGCGTGAACCAATCCGGTGTTGGCGGCTAAACCTAAACTAAAAACAACCAGCGCACAGGTTTTGATACCTGCCTTAAGGCATTTTTTTAAAAATTTACTGTTCATAATAGTCCTTAGTATGGGGTGAAATTTAATATTCTCAGTTATAGGACAAGTTTAATCCCATAAACTGATTTAAGGTGATTATATGGGTAATTACTTAAACGCGCATTAATAGTCTCAAGACATGAATTAAATTCATAACCCCCATAATAAAGTCGTTGTAGGGGTAGTGTGCCATCCCCATATTGATCGCCCCATTTCTTCATCGATATCAGGGCTTCCCCTTAACTCAAAAAATCACCTTCCTGTTCATCCTCTAGTTCACTATCAGCATCAAATTGGAATAAGGTCTTCAAGTAACGGTATAGCAACCGCGTTGATTTAGGTGGTTTGCCGGTTTCAGTTTCTTTCTTAATATTACGTAACAACTGCCTGATTTGTTGTAAATCGGCTGTAGGTTGTTCGTCGAATAATTCGGTCAAGGCTTCGTTGCCTTCATGTATCAGTTTGTCGCGCCAGTGTTCGGTAATATGATGTTCTCGGACGGAGTGGGCGCTCTTGTTTTGAATGCGGTCTAGTTTTTCCTGTACGGGGTCTATGTCTATTTTATGGAGTTGGCCTGCGATATATTTCAGCAAGCGCTTGCGTGCGCCTTTATGCGGCATGTCCCCAACTTCGCTGATTGCTTTGCGGATGTTTTCCGGCAGTTCCAGGCTATTTAATTGCGGTGGAGATAATTTCGACATCGTTTCGCCTAGCGCGAAAAGTTCTGCGATGTCTTTTTTAATCTGCGTTTTATTGGGGCGAACGGCATAGTATTCGACATCTTCGCCAGTCTCCTCATATTCATCATATTCGTTTATCATGGCTTGACCATTGCGATAAGGAACATAACAAACAAGACGACCAGCACTAAGGGGATGAGCAGTCCAGGCCAGTCGGCTTTGGCAGTTTTGCTTTTTTCCATGGCGGCTTTAATGCCTGGTTTCATCCAGAAAATCACCAGCAATGCCAGCGCACTTAATAAAAGGTTTTCCCAAGTTGATAAGGGTTCCATCAGTACCTCAAAAAAAATAATGCTTACTTTATCACAGACTGGATGGCTGTTTTGTGCGGGTTTTAGCCGTGACTAATTTGCGGTTCGCGCTTAAGCTGCATTGTGTGATAATGCCGCTCCAATTTGCACAGGATACTTTCACACTATGTGGTTTAAAAATCTTAGTCCTTTTCGTTTTACAGAACCTTTTACTTTAAATGCCGATGAACTGGCAGAAAAACTGGAAGCTATGCGTTTTCGTCCCTGCGGCGCTCATGAAACTTCCAGTTTTGGTTGGACTGCACCGCTGGGGAAGGCGGGGCAATCCCTTGTTCATGCAAGCAACGGCTATATGATGCTGTGTGTCAAAAAAGAGGAGAGGGTGCTACCGACAGCAGTCATCAACGAAATGATTCAGGAGAAAGCCGCTGAGGCGGAAGAACAACAAGGACGTAAGTTATCAAAAAAAGAACGGACTCAGCTTAAGGATGAGCTGATTTTTGATTTGTTGCCACGGGCATTTACGTTTTCCCGGAAGATTTATGCGTACATTGATCCTAAAGGCGGCTGGTTAGTTGTTGATGCGGCTTCGGCAAAAAGTGCTGAGGATTTGCTGACCTTATTGCGTAAATCGCTGGGATCGTTACCTGCCATGCCGATTAATACCGTTAACAACCCTGTTACGATCATGACGCAATGGCTGGTCACTCAACAAACACCTACTGATATTGTGGTTGAGGACGAATGTGAGCTGCGTTCGCCTGGGGAAGAAGCAAGTATTATTCGATGTAAACACCACGATTTGGCTTTGCCGGAAATTCAAAATCATCTGGATTCAGGTAAAGAAGTCATCAAACTAGCATTGAGCTGGGCAGACCGCCTGTCTTTTGTTATGGACAAGAATTTCTCCATCAAACGCTTGCGGTTTCTTGAATTAGTCCAGGATCAATTGGAAGACATAGAAGTTGAAAGTGAGGATATGCGATTCGACGTAGATTTTTCGATCATGTCCGCAGAGCTGGGCTTGTTCCTGCCTCGCTTGCTTGAGTTATTTGGCGGTGTAGCCAAGTCATAAAGAAGGTCATAAAAAAAGCCCGATGGTTTTATGCCATCGGGCTTTTTTTTATCTTACGTAGAGAGCAATAATGAGGCTTATTTCATCATTGATTTCTTGAACATATTGTCCAGTTTGCTGTTTGTATCTTGTGCATATTGGGCAGCACGTTCAGCAGCAGCTTTTGCATCAGTAGCAGCCGCATTAGCACTTGCTGCATCAGAAGATGCTTGTGCAACNNGCAACAGATGTTTTCAAGCCATCAATCTGAGTTTGCAGATTTTCGATATCTGAGTTGGTAGCACAGCCAACCACTAAGCTAGCCGCCAGAGCAATCATGGAGATTTTCATTAATTTTTTCATGTTTATTTTCCTTATTTCAAAGTTATTGCTACAAAAAAACGTATAGCC
>PMDM01000453.1 GCA_003155565.1 Methylococcaceae bacterium
GACACCAGCGCGCACTTGGCGGCCTCGTCCAGACGCGTGGCCGGCGTCAGCACGCGGTCCAGGATGGGTTTGCCGTACTTGCTCTCGCCAATTTGCAGAAAAGGCGTGTTAGCTGAGCTGGTTATGCTGTTGCCTTCTGCATAAATCATATAAGCGCCATGCGGCTCAGTGCCAATTTGCCCGGCTAAAATAAAACTTGCAGATGGATTAAATGCAGATTGTCCCTCGCCACTCACATGTTGTTTTTGTTTGTCCTGACTCACATGCCCTAGATAGGCCGCCGCTTCGGATAAACATTCCACGTTATTTAGGTTGATTGGGGCATTCTTAATTTTATCACGATGCAATTGTTCTAAAACGGCTTGCGTCGTTGCAAGATTCCCCGCACACAGCAAAACAATTTTACGATCATTGGCGGTAGCAAACGCATGCATTTTGCCATGTGTGCTGACATTATCAATACCAGCGTTGGTCCTTGAATCAGAAACCAGGATAAGCCCTTCGTTGATAGAGGCTGCTATACAATAAGTCATTAACGTTTAGTTGCTGTTATCGCTTTATAAAAGTCTAATTATCCAGCAATTCAACCTGAACGTCCATGTTGTTCATCACACAACCTGAGCCGAACTGATGAAATATGGATACATCTGCTGCATCACGCCCAAAGGCGATAATCACTCTGCCGCCACGTAAATTACTCTGTGTGGGGTCGAATGTATACCATCGACCGCCAATATAGGCCTCAAACCAGGCATGTAAATCCATAGGTTTGAGATTATGCAGGTATCCGACGACCAGTCGAGCCGGTATACTGATGCTGCGACAAAGCGCTATGGCGAGTTGGGCAAGATCTCTGCACACACCATTACCATGATGATGCACTTCAATAGCGGAGAGTGGAAATTCACTGGAGCCCGGTAAATATTGTATAGAATCGCGTATCCAATCCGTAATTTTGCTGACTTGATCGTAACCGGGCAAAGCTTCGAAGGTGATTTCCCTGGCAAGATCGCCAAACCGGTCAGATTCACAATAACGGCTGGGTAACAGAAAGGGCAGCACTTCGTTAGGAAGATGTTGAATTCCAACAAAATAAGCTTCCGGTGCAACATCCACACTATCAGTGACCATGACCTCAGCCGAGGTTTGGATCGAAAAATTTCCGACAGGTGCTAGCAGATGCTGACACGAATTACCAAAGCTGTCGGTACTTTCTAGCAGCCGTATAGCAGGATATATAGTATAAACCTCGCGGTTAATCCATTGCTGACTACCCCTAAAAGGACGCAGCATAAAAATTAAAGCGGTCTCTTCAATTACCTGAAAATGGAGATTACAACTAACGTTCAATTTCATGTGGATAGACCCTGTGTATATAACCCATGATTGCCCTAAATAAACGGTTTGCTGATATTAATTATTACTGATTAGCAAGATTCTTCGACCAGCGCCAAAAAGTTCGTCATTCTGGCAGGGAAGCCGGAATCCAGGGCCATGGATGGTTTGTGCCAAGTACCCGCCGCTCGATTTTGGCACAATGCCAAGTCATACATTCACCTCCCTGTGTCCTGGATACCGGCATCCATGCAGTCGTAACCTGGCCTACAAGCCATATTTTCCACAATGAAACGCTTCAAACATCCAGCGTATCAATTTCTCTATAAGCATGGTTTAGCCAGATTTTAACCCGTTGTCTTTCAAGTAAACCCAAGGAATTAAGACTATCGGGATCTTTGTTTTTTGCGGCCCAAAAGCTGTAGCTATTACTATCAATCTTGGTCATTACCGGCGCATGAAGGCGTTTTAACGTAATAACCCGGGCATCAAAAGCCAAGGCCCGTTCTTTAACACCAGAAAATTCCAGAATGTTAAAGTGTTCATCACGAAGCTGGTTTTGCACAAGAATATAATTAAGACGCGTGCCATATTGATCGAGCAATTTGTCCAGCAAATCCACACAGTCTTTACCTGAGTCCATTACATTCCAATAATAAATCGAAATTCCCAGTTCTTCTGCCAATTCCAGTACGCCGGATTCTTCGATCCACATTGCCAGAGGATGATGGGTTTGTGCAGCAAGATCAACAAGAATTCGTTGCTCCGGGTGGGCTGAAGCCGTTTCTATAATGGCATCCAAACTTTGATAATTATCAATAATGGTTGGTGAAGAATAATCTGCATAAAAACGCAGGAGCGAACCATGTGATCTATCGGTATCAAAACCGATAAAGGGTATTTCATGATCAATCATGTATTGTGCCAATAAACGCGCAACAACCGATTTGCCAACGCCGCCTTTTTCGCCGCCGATCAGATGAATATTAACCATACAAACTCCATTAAGTTAAAAATGATCAAATAAGGCTAAAGGCACAAGGCAAAAAACAAATCTTAAACAGGCCACCCTTTCGTCTTTCGCTTTGTGCCTTGCGTCTCATTCCAATCTCAACACATCCACCGACACCGACAGCGTATGCTGACCGCCGCCNNCGGGAATATAGACTGAAAACCAGGCATGTGAGGCATCAGTGCCAACCAGGCGCTGTTTACCGGGTTCGGGTAATGTTTCAACATAACCGCTGATGTAGCGTGCGGCTATACCATAGGCACGCAGACAAGCAATAGCCAAGTGCGCAAAATCTTGGCATACGCCTCGCCGAAAGCTAAGGACTTCGGATAAGGGGGTAGCAATAGTGGTAAATGTCGGATCGTAGGTAAAGTCCTTGTAAATACGCTGCATTAAGTCATGCACAACATCCACCAGCGCACGATTGGGCAGGAATGAACTTAGTGCATAGTCAGCAAGTTCTGGTGTAATGGTCACCATTGGCGAGTCAAGAACGT
>PMDM01000149.1 GCA_003155565.1 Methylococcaceae bacterium
CATATCATCAAAACGGCTAATACCCTTAGCAGACGAAACTTAAATAAAATACAAGGAACATTCGATGACCGCTATGCCGCATGAACTAGGAACGCCCAGCCTAGACAAGGATTCGAACTCCAATATTGATATTGTCGATCCTGGTAAGTCTACCTTGTCGATTGCATCTGTGGGCGTGGTACTTATTATTACTATTATCCATTTGTTACTGGCACAACAGACTGAATTGATACCTGAAGAAGCGTATTATTGGACTTATAGCCAACATCCAGCGCTGAGTTATTTCGATCACCCTCCGATGGTGGCTTGGATTATTCATCTGGGAACAGTGATATTTGGGAATACTGAGTTTGGGGTTCGCATAATTGTCATTGCCTTATGGCCAGTTTCAGCTTGGCTGCTTTTCATGACAGGCAGGCTTTGGTTTGGACGTGAAGCCGCTGAGCGTGCGGTGCTACTGTTTTGTTTAAGTCCTATTTTCGTCTCTTTTGGATTTATCGTAACACCAGATGCGCCGCTAATATTTTTCTGGTTGCTGACTTTATATGCAACGAGTAAGGCCTTGCAATCAGGGCAAAATACCTTTTGGTTGTTGGCCGGATTGGGGTTGGGCTGCGCCATGCTTTCAAAATATACTGCCGTGATGTTGGCGGGTTCTTTATTTATTTTCTTGATTTCATCAAATAACTATCGATATTGGCTTAGACGTATTGAACCATGGCTGGCTTTGCTTCTGGGGATTATGGTATTTAGCCCAGTGCTAATATGGAATGCGCAACATGAATGGGCATCTTTTATCTTTCAGGCTACCCGTACTGTAGATGTACAACATAACCTATTGAAAGAAGCGGGGACTTTTTGGCTTTATCAATTGGCGGCACTGACACCTTTCCTGTTAGTATTTTATGCTTATACTTTGTTAACGGCTTCAAAACGTGCTTGGATTCATCGTGAGGATCGGTGGAATTTTGCCATGTCATTCGCTTTGCCTTTGTTTATTATTTTTTTACTGGCAAGTTTTAAAAATAAAGGTCATGTTAATTGGACAGCGCCAACTTACTTATCGTGGTCGCTTGCTGCAGCCGCAATTTATCCAGAAATCAGAAATATTTGGCAAATCCAACGAGGTGGTTGGTGGCGAATTTTGATATGGGCTAGTGTGGTTTTTTCTGTTGTTGGTATTAGTATTGCACACACAAGTTTAGCTTGGGGTTTCCCTTTTTCCTTTTCCAATGCGGGTGCTTGGCAAAGCCTTGCCCGTGAAGCTGGAGATGCTCGCGCCAAACTCATGTCGAGTACAGGAAAATCCGCTTTTATCATCGGCGGAGATAAGCTTAATAATGCTGCGGAGGTGGGATTTTATTTACAAGATACCGTTGATGTAGTCAATGATTATGCCTTGGGCGGCAGTGGAATCGGTTATCGCTATTGGGTCGATTTGGGACAATTCAAAGATCGTCCAGCGATTGTGGTATTGCCGAAAATCGGATTAAACACGGTTCGGCAATTAAAGTCTCACTTTAAGCAAGTGGATGAGCCGGTGCTGGTGCATGTCGATGGTAAAGGTCAGAAAAAGCGCACGGCATATCTGGTAAAATGCCAAGGGTATATTCCGAAGTATTGAATGGATTCCGGTTAGATTGCTTCGGGATAGCTACGATCCAGTGAGGCTCAACCGCACGGAGAAGTCATTTCTACTTTCTCTTGCCCCAAGTGAATATCGACGAAGCAACATAGTTCCAGACCACCCCGACCACAACTCCGGCCAAACCTGCAAGGATCCAGGTATGCTGATGTTCAAAAACAAACTTTGACACGCCAACATTTCCGACGACTCCGACCGCGCATACAAGATAGAACGATAGAAGTCCACCAAACAGTCGGGCCCCTTTTAGTCTCCGATCTCTATAGGTGAATAGATTGTTCAAAAAGAAATTTGATGTCATCGCAACCAATGTAGCTGTGGATTGGGAGGCAACGAATGATAATTGGGCGACTTTGAACAACGTTGACAAGACGGCAAAGTGGATAAGCAAACCGCTCAGTCCCACGAGGGAGAACAGCACGAAACGGGCGGGGACGATGTGACCAATCTTTTTGTCGACGATGAGTATCAGGTATTCCCATAAGACGGCAGTGTCGAGTTTACTTTCACCGTGCAAACGTTCACGAAAAGTGTATGGGACTTCGGAAAATTTGAGAGGTTTGGTCGAGGACGCGAATATGTCGAGCAGAATTTTATAGCCCTCGCCAGATAGACGACGAACCACGCGGTGAATAGTCTCGCGCCGTATCACAAAAAAACCACTCATCGGGTCGCTCAAGTCGGCCACTACGATTAAACGGCTCAAAGTTGTAGCGAATCGGCTCATCGCGGCACGCTTGGTATCCCATGCTCCAATTTCTCCACCCGTGCAATATCTACTACCGACAACGACATCAAGGTTCTCTCGACGAAGCGTCTCGATCATCCTCGGCAGTATCGATTCGTCGTGTTGTAGATCCGCATCCATGACAGCCAGATACGACGCTGAGCTTGCTAACATTCCCTCAATAACTGCACGCGAAAGACCCCGTCGACCGATTCTATGGATGCAACGAACATTGGACTTCATTTGGGCTAATGAGCGAACCTTGTCGGCGGTGCCATCAGGCGAATCATCATCCACGAAAATGACTTCCCAATGTATACCTTTGAGTAAGGTTTCCAGTCTATCAACTAATTCAGCTACGTTGTCCGACTCATTGAATGTTGGAACAATGACTGAAAGCTCCACTCCGCTCTCTTTGTAGATCGTTTTTAAAGACAGGTCGGCGGCTTTGGTGTTAACCACGTCTATCACTGTAAGCATAAAGCCACTCCTAAACAATAAGTAATACCAATATTGCCGACTTCGATATACAGGATTATCATATCCGTCAAAGTGACAATGGTTGAATAAAAAGACATAACTTTAATTCAATTACCTCATATCAATGTAATTTGGCGTTATTCCTTCCTGTTGATACCTTCGGTATCTTTGTCGACCAGAAAATTTAGTCGTTTCACTGTTATCCAATATTTCTAATATTCGTCCTGCTTTTTGAAAATCTTGTATAGCTTGAGAAGACAGGTTCACCACCGTTTTTAGCCAATTTTCTGGTGGTTTGTTTGAACCAATTAAAATAGTCTGTTCAAAGACCGGTACTTCGCCGGTAAAAATTTGATGTGGAATAAAGCTACCTGCCCTGAAAGTCCAGAGCAGGTCATCAATGAGTAGGCTTTGTTCTGGGGAGTCGGTGAGTACATATGCAAATGCACCGCTGCGGTAGGCTTTTTCGATCAGCTTGCAGGCAAACAGGTAGCGTTCCTGGGCTGATTCCGTCGGCAATACGTAAAAGCTGATTTCAGCCATTCAGCCTAACCTATGAAGCTGCCCGGTCAATGAGATATTGGCTTAATAAGGGGACGGGGCGGCCTGTTGCGCCTTTGAATTGCCCGGTTCTCCAGGCTGTGCCAGCAATATCAAGATGCGCCCAACGGAAATTCTTGGCGAAATGTGACAGGAAACAAGCGGCGGTGATCGTACCTGCATCCTTACCGCCAATGTTGGCGAGGTCGGCAAAATTGGATTTGAGCAATTCCTGATATTCTTCCCATAGCGGCAAGCGCCAAACGCTGTCACAGGCGGATTCTCCCGCTTTGATTAGGGCATTGCATAAATCATCATCGTTGCCGAGTAAACCGCTGGGAACTCGACCCAAAGCGACTAAACACGCACCGGTCAGGGTTGCCAAGTCTATGACGACATCAGGTTTGTATCGTTCTGCATAAGTTAGTGTATCGCAAAGTATCAAGCGGCCTTCTGCATCGGTATTCAAGACTTCGATGGTTATGCCGGACATGCTGGTGACAATATCGCCGGGTTTGTTGGCATCGCCATCGGGCATATTTTCTGATGAGGGGATTAAACCTATAACGTTGATTGGTAATTGCATTTTTACGGCGGCAAGCAACGTGCCCATGACCGCCGCGCCGCCGCACATGTCGTATTTCATCTCATCCATGCCAGCGCCCGGCTTTAATGAAATGCCACCTGCATCGAAAGTTAGGCCTTTGCCCACTAAAACGATAGGCTTGTCGTCTTTCTTGCCACCTTGGTATTCCAGGGCAATCAATTTGGCGGGTTGGCGGCTACCGCGTGAAAC
>PMDM01000470.1 GCA_003155565.1 Methylococcaceae bacterium
CTATTTTTGCTGATTCTGCTGAGTTGGATTTATCTGCGTTTTGGTCAAGTGCCTTTGGTCTCTGCGGTACTTTACGGCATAAAACCGGCGGTTACAGCGATTGTGCTGTTTGCCGCATACCGCATTGGTTCCCGCGCCCTGAAAAACTGGCTGATGTGGACATTGGCAGGCTTGGCATTTTTTGCCATTTTTGCGTTACATGCCCCCTTCCCTCTTATTGTATTGCTTGCGGCACTGTTGGGCACGTTGGGCGGACACATCGCGCCGACATTGTTTTCTGTCGGCGGTGGACATGGCGCAAGCAAGCTGAGTTATGGTGCGGCGTTGATTGACGACGACACGCCTACGCCCGAACACGCACAATTCTGTTGGAGGCGGTTTAGTAAGATTGTGTTGACTGGATTGGTGTTGTGGNNCGCTGACGCAAATGGGCTGGTTTTTTACCAAGGCAGCATTGTTGACGTTTGGCGGCGCTTATGCGGTGTTGCCTTATGTGTACCAAGGCGCGGTGGAACATTATCACTGGTTGAGTGCCACGCAAATGATCGACGGCTTGGCGCTGGGTGAGACCACACCCGGCCCGTTGATTATGATCGTAACTTTTGTCGGTTTTCTGGCTGGCTGGCACGCATTGCCACTGGGGCCTGAAACCTTATTGATGTCTGCCGTGCTTGCCGCCGTTATCGTGACTTATTTTACGTTTTTGCCGAGCTTTGTGTTTATCTTGGCTGGTGGCTCTTTGGTGGAATCGACGTACGGTAATTTGAAATTTACTGCGCCACTGTCAGCAATTACCGCTGCTGTCGTGGGGGTTATCCTTAATCTTGCGGTGTTCTTCGCCTGGCATGTGTTCTGGCCTAAGGGGTTTACTGGCGATTTTGACGGGGTTGCTGCGCTGATTGGCGTTTATGCGTTAATCGCGCTGTTCCGCTTTAAAATTGGTGTTATACCTGTAATTTTCGTGTCGGCTGCGGCGGGGTTGTTGGTTTCGTTGTAGGACATTGAAATAAACTGCTTCCCTGTCCGCACCCGGATGTCGCGTTAAGGAATCTCTACAAGTCCTTCGACAGGGCACTCCTGAGTTTATCGAAGGGCTCAGGACGAACGGCAATGGGTTGATTCCGTTCGTGGTGAGTCGTGAGCTGTTCGAACGGTCGAACCATGAGCGGAATCACAAGTTCAGAGTTTCCTTAACTTTCAAGTCCCTCGATAATAACCACCTGGAGAACCTTTACCCGCCGGTTCTGATGCAGGATTCGCATTGGGGAAGACTTCTTCCTGAGAAGGCGCAGCCTCTTGTGGTTCCATCATGGGTACACGCTCATAAACCGCAACCGGCTCGCCATCCAAATCCTTTAGCGCCTGGTTCAAGGCTTTTTGGTCAAATTCCGGCATCTCTTCTTTTGTTGCTTTCTGGATTAGATTTAAAGCGACTGCATAACGCTGTTCCTGACCCATTTCTTCGCCTTCCAAATCGGGGTGCGCCTCTATATATAGCACGTTATTCAACCAACCGACCTTGATCGGTTGTTTAACGATATAGACGACTGTTCCTATTGGCACAACGTCATACAAAGTTTCAACATCTTCCGGGTACATACGTACGCAACCGTGGGTAATTTGCATACCTATGCCATAAATTTTATCGACATCAGTACCATGTATTCGATATTCGCCGGGCAAATTAAGATACAACGCCCGTGTACCCAAAGGGTTATGCGGGCCTGGCGGCACAATCTCCGGCAAAGGATCGCCATTCGCAGCATGCTCCTGCCTGATGGTTTCAGGCGGATGCCAAGCGGGATCTTTGACTTTCCGTATGACAGTGGTCTTACCTAAGGGCGTTTTCCAATCTTGCCGACCTATCCCGTGTGCAAAAGACATCACCTCGCCTTGCTGCCCAGGCGGGTAGTAATACATACGGAATTCTGAAATATTCAGGGTTATGCCGTTATGCGGGGTATCTGGCAGGACACGGCGGTTTGGCAGACGCACAACCTGGCCTTTCTTAATCAGCCATCTATCCATCTTAGGATTAAGCTTGATGATTTCTGTTTGGCCTAATGTGTAACGTAGTGCCATATCCAATAGCGTCTCATCTGCCACTACAGTTGCCGTGGCATCGCCATTGGGAAATTGTTCAAGGACGGTATCGCCGGGCGTTCCTGGTAACTGGTAGGTGGTCGCGCCAACATTACCGCCCATAAAAATTAGTGTGCTAAAAAAAACCAGTCGGGCAAGAATGTTTATTGCGCCAGTTTTTTGAGTAGGAGTGTATAGGCTAGTCATGTCTTGATGGTGTTGTTGTAAAAAAATTTTCATTACCCTTTGATAATCATCAGGTTCTGCCGTTCAATTGTGAATATATCTTATCATGGTTCAAGTTCGCAGATATACACAATGATTAACCTGAATTCGGTAACCCAACCACGAAGAACACGAAGGACACGAAGGACANNCACGAAGGACACGAAGAGTTTCAATAGCTTATCAGGGTTTCAGCGCTCACCTTTTGGGTGAACGCTTATCTCGTCGTCCTAGTGATAACTCACTGATTTTACTTCGTGCTCTTCGGGGCCTTCGTGGTGAAACGCTCTTTTTAGGATTAAGCATGACTTAAACTTGTAAGCAAGGTCTTAATTTCACCCTTTTTTTTGCTGTGCGGATAATAGATAGCATAAATCTGGCGGCTAATCTCTGGATTAAACAGGTAGCGACTTTGCACATCGCCAGCGTTTAATGGCAAAGTGTACTCAGGCATTAGCGCCACCCCCATGCCAGTACGTACCAAGTTAACGATCCAGTCTTCGCTGTTGCTGCGGTAGGCAGCATAGAGGTTAACCTCCTGATCCTGGCAAATGACCCGTAGTTTATCCCTTAATTCACAGTTTAGTCGATCCAGATAAGGTTCTGACTGGATTTCTTTCAGGTCGATTTTTGTGAGTTGATTAAAACGGTGCTTGCTGTTGAAAGCAACCACATAGCGTTCAGTATAAAGCAGTGTCGATTGATACGGCGGTGCAAGCAATTGCGCGGGGGCACTAATCACCAAATCCAGCAAATCCGATTCCAATTGTTTCAGTAAGCCCGCTTCGCTGTCGATAATCAATTCAAATTCAATATTGGGAAGNNAATATTATTGAGCTGGGTAAAGCGTATCGCATCGGCCTTGGTCGCCACCGTTTCTTTGAATATCTTGCGAAAATTAGGCTCAACCAGACGACCTAGCGAGGTCAGCAAACAACCCGAACGGTCACGGGTGAACAACTCCCCACCCAATTCACCTTCCAGTTTTTTGATGGACTGGGTTAATGAAGGCTGGGAAATATAGCTGAATTGGGCAGCACGGGTAAAACTGCCGTGATCGCAAACGGCCAAAAAGTAGCGGATTTGGTGCATTTCCATTTTACTTTCTTCAAACTCATATAGTTAAAACCTATTCTTTCATAGAAAGTTAGTATTTTACAAGCCTTATAGATAGCGAATATGATTAGCATCACCATAAACAAACACTATGAAGAGAAAAAACCATGAAAGCAGCAAAATTAATTGTTATGTACCCAACACCTACCGATGTCATCCTCTTTGAACGCCTCTACGAGCATGAGCATGTCCCGATGGCGGTTGAAAAACTGGCCGGTAAAACGCGCTTTGTCGCTAACTTGATTACTTCAGCGCCGGGGTTAGAGCAAGCTCCTTACCATCGTATTGCGGAAGTTTATTTTCCGTCCATGCAGGCATTAGAAGACTGCCTGAGTTCACCTGGAGGACAGGAAACGGCGGCACATGCAGTTGAAATTTCCAGTGGTGGTACACCTTTGTTTCTGATAGCTGAAATTGAAGTTTTTGATTTTTAACGTTTCATTTTTGTTGCGAATAAACCGTCATTCATCAACCCAGGGGTCAAGATGTCTTACCTGCCGTCAAGTCCCGACTTGGCAAATATCGCCGGATTACTGGCAAAATATCCTAGGCGCGGTATTTTGTTGTTTAGACTATTGGAAGACATCAAAGGTAGTTTTTCGCCTCTGAACAAAGGGGTTCGCGAACTAATCATCACCTATACCTCAGCCCTGAATGAGTCAGGATCCTGCTATAACGCCCACAAAGCGCTATCTACGGAATTAGGTGTTGATGAATCCGTTTACGGACAATTACAATCGGACATTGACAGTGCGAACGTTGAAGAAAAGCTAAAACCTATCCTGCGCTTTGTAAAAAAGCTGACCTTAACACCTGACCAGATCGCATCTTCAGACGTTAAATCCATATTTGAAGCAGGCTGGGATGAACGTGCCTTTCTCGACACCGTGTGTTTGTGTGCAGTTGTGAATTGCATGAACCGCTTCGCTGTGGGCATTGGTATTGATGAGGAAGCGCCAGCAAACAAGCCAACGTTATCTGTCAACCATTAGTGATTTAGAACTATCGTCCAACAGTAATCAACAACTATATAAGGTTAACCCAATGAGTACGCTACTCCTGTATTTTTTCAGATTATTGATTGTTGGTTCTGTTGTTGTATTGTTTGTTGGGCTATTCAAGCCGGAATGGTTGCGTTTTCGCGGCAAACAGCCGGATGTTGTGGTGACTACAGTGATAGCCATTGCCATGTTTATGGCTGGTTTTACGGGAGCTGGAAAGACCTACTATGCTGTTGATGACCGTGTGGTTGAAGCCGCCAATGATGGCATAAACTTAAGCGAGGCGGCCTATACCAACGACCTGACCGTAACTGGTTGCCAACCTGGGTCAAAACCGGGCAAAACTGGTGCCAGTGACGATGAAAAAACGGATAACGGCATTCGCTATTCCGTCAGGACACCCACCAATTATAACGCAACCATCGCCCATCCCTTACTGATGGCCTACGCACCTGCCGGACGGGACAGTGACGAAGCTGAGAAGATTATGTATTTGACCAAGGAGGCAACAGCGGCGGGTTTTATTATCGCTTATGCCGACCACCGTGGCCTGTCACCGGAAGCTGTTGTTGAGCTTGCTGAAATACCCAAATCTATTGAAGATAAATGGTGTATTGATAAGAAACGGATTTTCCTGACCGGGCACTCCGACGGTGGCACCATTGCCATGGCAATAGCCTTTTTCAACGGCACCAAACACATTCCGGCTGCTATCGCGCCCAGTGCCGTCGGCATGAGAGAAGAAGATCTTGCAGACCGTAACTGTGCAAAACCCACTCCCGTCATGCTAATGCACAGCAGCCGCGACAAACTCTTCCCCAATTACGGCAAAGAAGCGATTGAATGGTGGGCAAAATGCAATAAATGCACCACCAAAACCTACAAAGCCAGCGACCGTAAAGCACCAACATCAGGTAAACAATGGGGTTGGGAGAGCTACTACAAGCAAGAACTCGAACAAAAAGCCCAAGACCTAAAAATTGGTCAGCCCTTACCTTATACCACCCCGGTAAAAGGCGTTGAAGGTTGCGTAGCCTACAGTGGCTGCAAAAACGGTGTACAAACCTGGTACTGCGAAGGCTCCGGGCCACATCCCGAATGGCCTGGAAGAAATAAGGATATTATTGAATTTTTTAAAGCCGTAAAAACGAATTAGGCTAAGGGAGCCTCCCAACCCCTCTTCCTCAATATCGTAGGGCTGATTAGTCGCGCAACATACTTATCCGCGAATGCGATTGAAGGTGAATGCGAAAAATGCCTGATTGCGGGTATGGACGATTATCTCGCCAAGCCGTTCAAGGCTGAATCCCTGTTGCGCGTAATAAAATTAGGGGTGAAACCTTCTTTGATGATCCCCATTGACACTGTTGAAACCACTGCAACAATAGAGTCCGCCATCAACGTTGAACCTGTCATTAATGTCGGTGCTTTAGAANNGCCATTCTTTCATTAGATCCTATGGAGGTAATGAATTGCTGAAACACATCATCTCACTTTATCTAAGCAATGCCAGCACCCTGCTAAAACCCCTGGAACAGGCTTGGAGTACGGGTGAAGTTGATACCATCCGAACAGTATCGCACACTCTGAAATCGAGGATCAATCAGGTGGGCGCTAACGCACTGGCCGAACTGAGCCGTGAAGTGGAAAATGAGGCGAGAAATAATCGCTATGATGTTTCGGGTAAAATACTTTAGCGCATAAAACAGGAGTTCACCAATGCCCGTGCGGTTTTAGAAGCANNCATACTTATCATCGATGATGACCCGCTCATTCGATTGTTGGTCTCCACAACGCTCCAATCAATAGGACTGCAAACGACCGAGGCTCGCAGTGGCGAAGAAGGTTTGAAGTCTTTCACGTCATTTGGTGCGGACGCAGTCTTACTGGATGTCATCATGCCAAACGGAATAGACGGCTTTGTTACCTGTGCAAAGTTTAGACAACTACCGGATAGCCAGCACATACCCGTGCTGATGATGACCGGGCTGGAGGATTTGGAGTCCATCAACCATGCTTTTGAAGCTGGCGCAACTGACTTCATCACCAAACCGATTAACATCCCGTTGTTAGGTCACCGGGTTCGCTATATGCTCAAGGCTAGTTACACGACCAAACGTTTATTGGACAGTGAGCGGCGGCTGCATCGTATGGCTTACTTCGACAGCCTCACCGAACTGCCCAACCGGCAGT
>PMDM01000310.1 GCA_003155565.1 Methylococcaceae bacterium
GTTTATAAGCAGGTCTTCAGGGATTTCCATATTCATTTGTTCAGCAATCTTGGCATTAACAGTATAATTAATTTTGTGCGGATGTTCAGCTGGTAGCGTTTGTACGGGCGAGCCGTTCAATATCTTCTGTGCCAGCTTGGTAGGGTGGGCAGCTTTTCTGCCCACGCGAAATGGGTGTCGCTATCTGCGATGGCTGTGCTGAATACCGCAAATGCCAGAAAAGGGAGGCAAAAAAAAAAACCTGCTCACCCTACCCATCTGAGCTACCGTAGAGATTGCCTTACCCCTTATTTTACCGGATAATTCCCACTTATCCATATCTTGGAGACCAGTTATGAAAGTTTATTCTGCGGTAATCGAACGATGCCCCCAAACGGGGCTATTTGTCGGTTTTGTTCCGGGTTTTCCCGGCGCTCATACCCAAGGTGAAACACTCGATGAACTCAACCACAATCTTCAAGAGGTTATAACCATGCTGCTTGAAGATGGGGAGCCTCATCTTGAGTCTGAATTTGTCGGTATTCAGAACGTTGCTGTCGCATAGCCGGGGCAATATCCCAGTTCTCAAACCTGCAGAGGTCGTCGCCATTCTCCTTAAGCTTGGCTTTTTCGAAGTCAGACAACGAGGCTCACACAAACAGTTTCGTGACGGTATGGGACGATGTACCACAATACCATTTCATCAAAACAGGGATATTTCGCCCATTTTGCTAAGGCAAATCGCCAAAGATATTGGATTAACCGTTGATGATTTACTCAAAAAACGCTAATGGTAGGTAGGGCCGCGCTTTTCTGCTCACGCGAAATGAGACCGCTATCTGCGATGGCTGTGCGGAATACCGCAAATGCTAGAACAGAGTGGGCAAAAAAACCTGCTTACCTTATCCGACTTGTTCAGAGTTCTCTTAAAGCCTTAAATTTCTAATTAAATACTGTTTTGGCGTTTATAAGCAGGTCTTCAGGGATTTCCATATTCATTTGTTCAGCAACTTTGGCATTAAAAGTATAAGTAATTTTGCGCGGATGTTCAGCTGGTAGTGTTTGCGCGGGCGAGCCGTTCAATATCTTCTGCGCCAGACCGGCACATTGTTGGCCTAGATCTTTATAATCCCAAGACAGCGCGTAAAATGCCCCGGATTTGACCCAGTTGTCAGACAGGCCAATCAAAGGCACCTTATTTCTGAAAGAAGCCAGTAACACCTCCTTTGCCGTGTTAACGGACATCACCGTTTCGTCAGGGATGGCCAGAAGTATTTCGACATTGTTGGCCAACTGTTCTAGGGCATAAGGTAATTCCTTGGGCGATTCAACCGGTATGGCGACCAGGTTAAATCCGCTTTGTTGGCTTATTTGTTTGGCATCCTGGACGGTAGCGGCATTCTCAGCCGGATTAAATAATATGGCGACCGTTTTTTTCTGGGGGAAAAATAGTTTCAGCCACTGAAATTGGATTTTTAAGGAATAACCGAGACTCACCCCGGTCATATTAGCCGACTGCTTGAATACATCGTCTTTAAGCACCATGGTCGCAACGATGGGTATGCGGGACGTTTGCAGGCTGGCCCATTTCGTTGCTTCGCCGCCCAAGGCATAGATCAAGTCGGGTTTGATGCGTTCTATTTCCTTGGCATCTGGTGATTTTGACTGTGCCAGCGTTAGCTCAGTAAATTTAATCTTGGCGTGTGCAGAAACTTGTACTTTAAAGCCAATGGTCGCCTCTTGAAAAGGATTCTCATTTGAGTTGGCTACAATCAAAATATGTGCGGTTTTTTCCGCAAACACAGGGTTTGCCCACACGCAAAAGAAAATGAGGGTAACGATCAACCTTTTGTGTGTTGAAAAATTAAAGTGCATAAAACGAAGGCAGTGTGATCCGGCTGAAACGTCACAGCTTAATGTTTGCCCCTCAGTTCTGCAATTAGTACAAATACTTAGGGCGCAGTTAAGAATCAATTGGGTGCTAAATAACACTGGATCGTCTTGGTATAATTAAGTTATTAATAATCTTTATTGTGACAAAAGTAACAGATTAGAAATCCATACTAGCCTTCATCCGAAACGTTAAACCATCCTGTTGTATACCAATTTGTATGTGGTCGGTCGATCCCGGGTCGAAATAGCGTTCGTCAAATAGGTTATAAGCACCCGCCGACAATTCCAGTCCTTTTACCCAGTTTCTAGTAAACACGGTCAGGTTACTGATGACATTGTCACCAACTTTCCCAAACGGGTGGCCGATATCTTTTGGCTGGACTTTCCTTCCGCTCATATAGCGGTTCTCAAAGCCAAGAAATACCTTATCTTTCCATAGCGGCGCAATCAGATTGAGCTTGACCATGTGTTCAGGGGAGTTGGGCAAACGGGTATCTTGGATAACATATTCGGTGTCCTGCCAGGAGTAACTGAGTCGTGCCTGAAAGCCGTTGTCCCAGCTATCCTCCAGTTGTAATTCGACGCCGTTGGAGTTGACATTACCCACGTTTTGGTTTCGAGAGGTAATTGCATCGATTTTAACTGGGGATATGATGTTATTGACTTTTGTGTGGAAAAGATTGAACTCCCCCCGCAGGTGTGCATTGAAATAATGTTCCACGATAAACTCTGTCGTTTCCAGATTTTCGGGCTTTAAATTTTGGTTTACCTCAAGGCCCGCGAGGATGCCGTGGATTTCAAATTGGTTGGGTGCCCGAAACGCAGTGCCATACAGGAGCTTGAAGGTAGTCGCTTTCCAGGGGTTGTAGATGAGCCCTAGGCGCGGGTTAACGGTATCGCCAAAAATACTGAAAAAATCGTATCGGACACCCGCGTTTAACGCCAAGTTATCGGTAATGCTATATTCATCCTGGGCATAAAACGCATATCGATAGGAGCCTGTTTTTGATACCTGGGTATCGGTTACCGAATTGCCCAGTTGATTAAAGTTAGTCTGGAATTGGTCGTAATCATGTTGGAACTCACCGCCAAAAGTGACCTTGTGGTCGCTCCAAAAGATTTTGGTGGCTTCGAGGCTGCCGCGCCACCACTGCCCACGGACAAAATCATTGTTGTTGACGATATTGCCCGTATTTTGATCAAGGAATGGGTAAAGGCCGGCATAGTCGTAGTAGTTGTAGGAAACCCGGGATTGGACATTCAACTGGTTGTCAAACGTGTGGTCATACTTGAGTTCATAATAATAGGCTTGATCGACCGTGTTGGTGTTGGGGTCATTAAATACCGTACCGAAAGGTGCGGTAGGGATATTTTTTTTTCGGCTGACCAATAATGCTTCCAGGGTAAAGTCGCCATAGGTTACTTTACCCATGAGTTTTTTTGCCTGCTCGCCATCGTTATGGTTGTAAAAACCGCCATTGGTTGGCAGGCCATTATTTGCCGAAGGGTTGACAAACTCCTTGGAAAACAAATGATCGTTGCCATCACTGTTATAGAAGCTGCCGTTGAGGAATGCTTCTATGCCGTTACTAAACCGTTTCCCAGCGCTCACGCTTGTTTTAGTGGCGTTAAAGCTGCCATAAGAGGATTTGATATTCGCGCCTCCCAGGTCCCGCCCCCGTTTGGTAATGACATTGATGACGCCAAAAAAAGCATTGGTGCCGTACAAGGAGGAACTGGGGCCACGCACCACTTCCACGCGGTCGATAAGGTCCACGTCCAGAATGAACTCCTGTCCAATATAAGCACCGCCAAAAAGC
>PMDM01000250.1 GCA_003155565.1 Methylococcaceae bacterium
CGCCGTAGGAAAGCGGGCTCATGAAGATTTCATCCGAACCGGGCTCACGCATGTATTGCACGGTGAGATAACCGTTGCCCATCAGTTCTTTCGGCACATCGATGCTTTGCACCGTTGATTGGGTGTCGGCCTTGAACCAGGTACTGGCGTAAACCTTATCTCGCTCGATGGTGATCAAGCCCGCGCCCGTATAAGGCGCGCGAATATTCACGGTAATTTTGTCGCCCGGTGCATATTCGGTTTTATCCAGCGTTAATTGCAGCTCGGCATCACGATCCAGGCTGCGCGAAACATTGCCCTGTCCGGCAATGCTGTAATCGATTCGAGCCAGTTGCAAGCCTGCCGCATCACGTACCAGATAGCTGTAATCGCCCGGTGCAGCGCTATCCAAGTGCAAATCAAATCCGGTTTGCGGAATGGTTAAATCGGTTTTGCTAAGGCTGATTTCTCTGGTGCGCGATTCGTAGCGGTAGGTGCCGTCATCCTGCTTGGTCAATACCGATATGACTTTGCGTTCCAACAACTCCAGCGTGAGTTTGTCCGTTGAGGTTTGCTTAAGTTGCGGATCGATGGCGATAAAGTGGAGATTGCGCTCGGCATCCTTGGCAACAAAATTCAACGCGCCATCGGCCTTATAACCAACCAGGAACGGCATATCAGACACCAGTACGCCGGTTTCCGCCGCAACGCTGCGTCCGCCTGCGGCCTCAACCGCCTGCGCGGTTAAATCCAGTCGATAAGTCGCACCCTGGTATTTTTCCAAGCCCAAAGGAAGAACCGCATTGCCTGAGGTATCCGTGGTGGTAGGTGATAAGGTTTCGGTATAGCTTTGTTTGGCGACGTGCGGATCGTAAAACTGATAATCGTGGTAACGTTTGAATTCCGGCAGCGCGGGTTGTAAGGTGAGATCAGCTGTAACTTGGCGCGCTTCTGCTGGTGCGCCATAAAGGTTTTGTACATTAATCAAAACCTGTAAATCTTTTGGATGTAACCAGCCATCTGTAGCTGGCTTGGAAAACTTGGCCACTATTTTCATCCGATCCGGCTGGAATTCTTCGACCTTGACCTTAGTATGACCTAATAATTGATCGGATTTATTGTCTTTAACGGTATATAAATTAACCGAATAAGTGCCTGTTGCCGAAGACTGAAGGGTGGCGTAGCTAAGTTCGTTAAAACCACCAGTATCAAGGTTAAGCTTCTCGCGTTTGACCGTCAAACCGCGCGGATCGAGGATTTCCGCTTCCAGCGGTAACCCTGCCAACGGTGTATTCCAGCCGCTGGTTTTGACGATCATGCCGATGTGCACCGTATCGCCGGGACGGTAAATGCCTCGGTCTGAGAACAGATAAGCATCCAATTGGTTGGCATCTTCGGCATTTTCCGCGCCCCCTACGTCAAAACGGGAGAAGTTAAGCTTACGGTCGTTGCGTTGCATCGGCAAAAAGCTCATGTCGCCTTGATGGCGCACGAGGTAAAGCATCGGTTCGCGGTCGTTTTCCAATCCGGATAGTTTAGCAAAACGGACTTTGCCGTCTAAATCTGTCGTGCCCTGCATTATCGCCAAGCCGTTTTTGGCGATGATTTCCACTTCAGCGCCCGCTTGCGGCTGGCCGGTCTGGATGGATTGCACGAATACAACCTGGCTACCGTTATGTTCGGTTTTGGCGATAATGCCCAAATCGGTGATCAGAATTAGACGCTTATCTTCAACTCTGCTTTCTTCGCTTTGGGAATCCTCCTCTGCCGAGGTTGCGGATTCTTCGCTGGCATCGGCATCCTGCGTGCTTTCATTAGAGTTTTCTGCTTTTTCCGATGGTTGCGGCGGAGTATAGTTACTGGCTTTTACAAAAAAGATGCCGCGTTTGTTCTGGCCTTGCTGGTCGATGAGGTAACGGCCGAGATCAAGCGGTTGATAGTGTGCTTTGCCTTTTTCCAGTTGCGGTAACGGCACTTTCCATTCAAAGCGTTCGCTGAGGTTATCGGGGCCAAAACTGTTTTTGAACTCCGGCTTGCTGAAATCGCCGCCGCTTTGCGACACCAGGTGCTGCAATTGTTCGGGTAACACTCTACCCAATTCGATTTTAACACCTTGAATGTCGCGTAACATCAACCCAATTTTCTTTTCCCCGCTTAATGTAAGCAATGAACCTTCGCCCATTATGTGCAATTCTTTGGGATATTCGGGCACGACTACGGGTTCAGTATATTGCGCTTGTAATAAATACCCGCCGAACGATTCCAGGCCTTTGTCGACGCTGACCCACAGCGTCCGTTTGACATCAGCATGAATCAGAAAACTATGCGACTGCGAATAGTCGGTTTCGGCAGGTAGAGCTTTAATTTCGACTGGCTGGCTTTGCGCTAAAACCTGTGCGGTTACGTCGTTTCCGCTCCAGTAATAAGCCTGACTGCGGTCGATGTCGGGGTTTTCGGGAAATTCCGGCAATTGCCAGACTTTTATCGCTTTTATAATAGCATTATCGCTGACCGGCAGTGATGTTGACAGCATTAATACCTGGTCTTGGGCTTGAGTCTTTGGATTTGGTGTGACCACGACTTGTGCGTTGCTAACGCTCAAGCCGTAGTACTTCCCAGGAACCGTGACTGTTGCGGTTATGGGTTGATCGTAAGCGGCATCGGAACCTGCAGCCTGAATGCCATCTTTAACAGTCAGTGTGGCAATTTGGTTATCTCTTGGTACCGGCAAGATTTCCGAATGCATATAAGCATTCAATTTCAACTTGTCGTAAGTTACCTTGAAATTAAGCGCTTTTTCGTCCTTCGTATTACCTGCCGCATTATTGAGCTTTAAGCCGATCATTTTTTCCAAAATTGCGGTATCGGCCGGATGGCTGAAATGCAGCTGGAAAATAGCCTTTTTCAGGGCAGGATCAACCTGATCCTGAAAAAAATCAGCTTTTTCCACGGAAGCAATAAATTTGGCAGTCGAGAATTCGAATTCGTCGCGGGCAAGCAAGATTTGCTTGGCGACCAGCGAATCTTCAAAGGCAACCCGATGCACGCTGCCAACCGGCCAATCCTTATCCGGCCTGAACTCCAGTGATTTATCGTCAAGCCAATGCCATATGCCAGCAATGCCTGGTTTCATCGTAATGC
>PMDM01000454.1 GCA_003155565.1 Methylococcaceae bacterium
CCACATGCGGCGGGTTACGCCGCGCATGAACATCAGATGTTGTTTTGGCACAGTGAGTTTGCGCGGCTAACCACGCCCTACGATTGACCCGTCGTACGCGGTTTGAGTAGCGCATTGGATTTTATCAAGCAGATCTTGGGAAGATCGAAATTCTTAGGAGTATGATTGTACTTTTTCGGCCATCAGCAGACCATCGTTACTGGCAATGATCTCATTTTTAATCACCTAAAACAGGCAGTCGATCGAATTTGATCTGTATCCTAAAACCGACGCCAAAAATATTCTCTAGCTTTAAATTCGAACTTTAGAATGTAAATTTCTGTGTTCAATTGATGCAGAAGAAATCAATTACTGTGGTCTGGGAATAAAGATTCACGCTTGCGAATAAAGGTATCATCCTGATTGATACTTTGCCCACTTCAAAGCCCGCCATAGCCTCATTGATAAGAATCTTAAAAATATCTTAAAAAAGGGGTTGAGAAATCAGTCTGTCAGGCGTATAAAAACCTCGCAAATTAATAAATTAACTTGGAGGTCGTGATGAATTTTAAGTCCTGTAAACATCAACAATTATCGCCATTATTAGCCTTATTTTTAAGTATTGGCGTGCTGTTATCCACCGATACCTTTGCCGCAGGCGTCTCCCAAGCACAGCTTGCGGCAGAGCGGACTGCCAGAATCAATGCCGATACGACACTGACAACAAACCTGGCGGCTGAGAAAAATGCCCGAATAGCCGCTGATACGACAGAAACCAATGCCCGCACAGCCGCCGATACTGCTGAGGCTTCCGCGCGGCAAGCAGCGATCCAATCAGCCATTACGCCGTTGCAGACCCAAATCAACACCAATGCTTTACCGCCGTTACCTGCCGGACAATTCCAAGTCAGCTTGACGCGTTGTGGCAACAACAATACCTTGCAGTGGGGCCTTGTCATTATGTCATAGGCGACACCGGCCCAGCCGGCGGCATCGTGTTCTATGTCACCGACGGTGGAATTCACGGCCTGGAAGCCGCACCCGTAGACCAGAGCAGAGCGCCGTGGGGATGTGACGGTACAGCAATAACTGGGGCCGATAGCCACACCGTCGGTAGCGGCGCACAAAATACCCTTGATATTCTGGCTGGCTGTAACGAAGCAGGAATTGCGGCTAAAGTCGCCGACGACTACACATTAAACGGTTACAGTGACTGGTTTTTGCCGTCAATAGATGAACTGACCTTCATGTGGGCCAACATTGGGCAGGGCGCGGCTGCGCCATTAACAAATGCGGGTGGTTTTGTTGCTAATTTTGCATATTGGAGTTCTTCGGAGATCTCCTCGAATTATGTGTGGGTGCAGTATTTCAACCAGAATGGTAATACTGTCATATTAGGTAAGTTCAACAATAATGGAGTGCGGGCAATTCGGGCTTTTTAATGCTTTAACCATTTTATTGTTCCCTAAGTATGGTGGGGGGGTATCGTTCCCATGCTCCAGCGTGGGAATGCCGCCAGGGACGCTCTGCGTCCCGTACCGCTGGAGCGTTCCCACGCCAGAGCGTGGGAACGATGCTATTCTGGCATTTTGCTTCCTTCATGTTAATTACCGCGTACGGCGGGTCAACACCGTAGGGCGTGGTTAGCCGCGCAACTCAATGTACCCAAACAACTACTAATGTTCATGCGCGGCGTAACCCGCCGCATGTGGTGAACTTCGATATGGCGGATTACGACGCGCAGAGACACTTTACTTATCAGAAAGCTGGATGACTTGCGCGTCTAATCCTCCCTACCATGCTATGGCAATCGCCCTATTCCCGTATGCCGCGCCCCTCACCCTAGCCCTAGCGGCGCAGGTTCCATACCTGCTGCCGCACTCCCGCCATCCCTGGCGGTCATCCCACAAGGGGAGAGGGGATGAAATGTTGATTCCATTCATGGTTCGACAAGCTCACCACGAACGGAATCAACCCTTAAATCGTACGTCCTAAGTTTGCACCACAGGCACTTCCGTTGGTCGTCGAAGGACTTATTTCAGAATAATCCTAATTTAATCAAATCATTTCAAATTATCCGTCACATGTGGCTCAATCAACTGATACAACATCTGGTGCATTTTGGGGCTACCCGCAATCACATTACCTGAAGCCAGGTAATTGTCATTAAAAGAAAAGTCAGTGGCTACGCCCCCCGCTTCCTGTATCAATAGGATTCCTGCTGCCATATCCCATTCCATAATGCCTATTTCCCAGAAGCCATCCAATCGGCCTGCGGCTACATAAGCCAAATCCAGTGCCGCTGCGCCTGCCCGGCGAATACCGGCGGCTTCCATCGATATGGCTCGGAACATACCAGTGTAAGCGTCCAAATGGAGATCAGTTTTAAATGGGAAGCCGGTGCCGATCAAAGCGCCTTTCATGGTGGTTTGGTTGGTAACCCGCAACCTACGGCTATTTAACATCGCACCGCCGCCACGTTTGGCGGTAAACAGCTCGTCGCGTAAGGGGTCATAAATGACGGCGACTTCCAGCCTATTCCTATACTTCAATGCAATGGATACCGCATATTGCGGAAAGCCATGCAGGTAATTGGTGGTGCCGTCCAACGGGTCTATCACCCAGACAAAATCATTGCCTTGGTGTAGTCCGCTTTCTTCGGCGAGAATGGCGTGGTCGGGGTAAGCTGTCCTGATGATATTGATGATTTCCCGTTCTGCCGCCCGGTCAACTTCACTGGCAAAGTCGTTTTTGCCTTTCTGGTCGATACGTAGTTGGCCGACATCATCGGAGGAGCGGAGAATGAGGTCGCCAGCGCTGCGGGCAGCGCGGATGGCGATATTGAGCATGGGTTGCATAGGTTGATTGTATAATGAGCGGTTAGAAAACTCGGTTAGGATAACAAATCTTTTGATAAACTTGGCTCTTTTTTTAAGCAGGGGTGGCGTTGCTGGCTAATATCAAGATTGTTTTAGTGGAGACTTCGCATCCAGGCAATATCGGCGCAGTTGCCAGGGCGATGAAGAATATGGCAGTGGATAATCTGTGTCTGGTCAATCCTAAAGTTTTCCCTAGCGCTGATGCCACGGCTCGGGCTTCGGGTGCTGATGATATTTTGGCGAACGCAAAAGTGTATTCAAATTTGCCGGAAGCGATTGCCGATTGCCAGTTGGTATTAGGGGCAAGCGCCCGCTGCCGGTCTATTAGCTGGCCGGAGCTAACGCCGCGTGAATGTGCGGAAAAAGTCATCATCCGTGAACCCGGCAATAAAGTGGCTATCGTATTTGGCCGGGAAAATTCCGGGTTAAAAAATCATGAGCTGGATTTGTGCCACTTTTTGTTGAGGATTCCCTGTAACAGCGAATACAGTTCCTTGAATATCGCCGCTGCCGTGCAAGTGATTTGTTATGAGCTGTTTGTGGCAGCCGGAGTGCAGGAAAACAGCCGTGTGGGTGACAAGGGTGACATACCACTGGCATCGGCGGAACAGATGGAATCTTTTTACGGCCATTTACATCAAGCCTTAGTCGATATTGGTTTTATGCACCCTGACCAGTCAAAATCTATCATGCGGCGACTGCGCCGAATCTATAACCGGAATCAACTGGATACCAAGGAATTGGATATACTCAGGGGTATTTTAAGGATGTCCCAAAATAACAATACGTGCAACAAGCGGAGTCAATAATGTTAGAAAGGATAAAAGAAGATATCGCCTGTGTTTTTGGACGCGATCCTGCGGCGCAATCGGTGTTGGAAGTGGTGACGGCCTATCCCGGTTTTCATGCGGTGCAAATTCATCGCCTGAGCCATGCGTGTTGGAATGCGGGTTTCAAATTGATAGCGCGAATTATTTCGCATATCAGCCGTTGGTTAACGGGTATCGAAATCCATCCCGGCGCACAAATCGGACGGCGTTTCTTTATCGACCACGGCATGGGCGTGGTGATCGGCCAGACCGCGGAGATCGGCGACGATTGCACGCTGTATCACGGCGCAACGCTGGGTGGCACGTCCTGGACTGC
>PMDM01000041.1 GCA_003155565.1 Methylococcaceae bacterium
GATTCTTTCATTTCGTCCTTGATTTCCTGTAAGGTCATTTTCAACTTTTTACTGTGATCCCACAGTTGATAGGGAACATCAAACATCACCACCACTATCAATGAGGCGCTGAGCACCATAAAGCACATGGCGATGATATTTAGCGCATGACCGATAGACTGCTCTAAGGGCTCGGCGCCAAGCCCGACCAGTTCATTGAGGACGTGTTTGGACAACATAACGGCGACAGCAAAGATCAACAGGAATTTCAGCAATGCCTTGATCATCTCAATCAATCCGCGTAAGGCGAACAATCTGGGGATTCCTTTAATAGGGTCGAGTCTTTCCATCTGGGGCGCTAGCGCTTCCCAGCTAAACACCCAACCGCCCAGCGCTAATGGGGCGACAATAGCAGCGACGACCATCACGGCAATAAAGGGAGCAATGAGCATAACGCCATCAACCATAACCTGCTTGAGATAGATTATCGGGCTAACGGGATCAAAAATTATTTTCCGGCTGAGTTGAAACTGGGTTCGCATCATAGCCAGCAGACTATTGCCCATTTGCCCGCCTAGCATAAGAAATAGTGTCGCGCTGGTGATTAGCATGACAAAGGTATTAAGTTCCCTGGAACGGGCTATCTGGCCCTTTTTTTGAGCGTCTTCGAGACGCTTACTGGTGGGTTCTTCGGTTTTTTCCTGATCGGAATCTTCAGCCATGATTTAGTCTGCAATCGCAACAAGGGTGAAAGGTGGGCAACGCTTTTCTGTCCACCGCTTTTTTCGGGATAATACTTTCACAGCCTTAACAACTGTCCGATCAAATCATAGGCATCGGTTAAAATGCCGGTAAATTGATCCAGCGCATCGGGCAATGTTAGCCAAATCAATAACATTCCCAGCATTAACGTGACTGGAAAACCCACTGAAAAAATATTCAGTTGCGGGGCGGCCCGAGCCGCTACACCGAAACTGATATTAACCAGCAGCAGACTGACAATAACAGGCATGGCCAGCAATAAGCCGCCGGCAAACATGCGGCTGCTCCAGGCAATAATGGCCCAAATGTCGGCTTTGGCTATGCCATCAATACCAATCGGCAGACTGGTAAAACTGTCCAGCAACATTTTTATTAACAGCAAGTGACCGTCTAAACCGAGAAAAATTAACGTACTGCTAATGACATAAAGTTGCGCAACCACGGGCACTTGCTGGCCGTTTTGCGGATCGACCATGGAGGCGAATCCCAGGCCCATGCTTAACGCGATGCCTTGCCCTGCAAAAACGACCGCGGAGAAAACCAGCTGCACAATAAAACCGGTGGACAAGCCAATCATTACTTGCGCAATAGCCACCATCATCCCTTCATAGCTAAACATCTCAACCGCCGGAAAAGCCGGCAACAAAGGCATAACCACGAACGTTAGTGCTACGGAAAGAATCAGTCTGACCCTGGCGGGCACGGCTTTAATGCTAAACAGCGGAACGGAGACAAACATGGCGCTGATACGCATCAATGGCCAGATAAATGACGCGACCTGTCCCTGGATTTGCGCTTCAGTAAAATTCACAGTTTATCCAATTAATTGAGGAATATCTCTGATTAACGACTGAAAATAATCGAGAAATAGTTGCAGCATCCACGGCCCCATAATCAATAGCACCAGCCCGATTATTATTAACTTGGGTACAAATGTCAGCGTCGATTCATTAATCTGAGTGGCTGCCTGAAACATGGCAATAATCAGGCCTACCGCCAAGGACGGCAATAATACCGGCGCGGTCAGTTTGGCTGCAACGATCATTGCATCCTGGCTCACCCTGTAAATGGTTTCAGGCGTCATAATTCAGGCTCTCGTTATCAGCTGACATAAAAACTCGCCGCCAGCATTTCCATTATTAAAGACCAGCCATCGGCCAGAACAAACAGCATTATTTTAAAGGGCAGTGACACAATCATCGGTGACAACATCATCATACCCATGGACATNNAGCACACTGGCAACCACCAGGTCGATAATCAGAAACGGCAAGAAAATTAAAAAACCTATTTGAAAAGCCGTTTTCAACTCACTCGTGACATAAGCGGATAACAATAATGAAAATGGGACATCCTCAGCTGATTGCAGTTCAGAATTACCGGAAATCCTGATAAACAATTCCAGATCAGCTTCCCGGGTTTGTTTCAGCATAAACTGCCTGAACGGTTCCGAAGCCTTGGTTAACGCGGTAGTAACATCTATTTTTTCTTCCAGATAAGGCTGAACGGCTTCGGTATTGACCTTCTCGAATACCGGCATCATGATGAAAATCGTCAAAAATAGGGACAGCCCCAATAGCACCTGATTACTCGGCGCCTGGCCAGTACCGAGCGCTTGTCGCAGCAAACTTAAAACGATCATGATTCGGGTAAATGACGTCATAGTCAGCAACAAAGCAGGCAACACCGTCAACAACGTCATTAGCGCCAGAATCTGGATGGTTACGCTATAAGTCTGGGCGCCTTGTTTATTCGTAGTCACTGTGACCGCTTCAATGCCTGCCGCTGCGTAAGCAGGCGTTTCTATCAACAGCAAGGCAAGGACAATAATAAATAACGGAAATAAAAGCCGGCTACGCATCAGGCGCCCCACTTCGACTGCGCTCGGGACTCGCCTTTATCGCTTGCAGCAGTTTTTGCGCAAAGCCGGTTTCTGTCGTCGTAGACATGGTTTCTTCCTTAATCAAGCAATCATCACCCTCCAAAACATGCAAGGTTTCAATACG
>PMDM01000169.1 GCA_003155565.1 Methylococcaceae bacterium
TCAAATTGCTGGCCTTTGGCTGCGGACGCACCAAACAGTGTTCTGCCGGAAAGCAGCAAATCAGGACGGCTGTTGACAAAATTGGCATCAACCAGAAAATATTCCTGTTCTGCACCGCAACTGGAATTGACGGGGGCGATGTCGGTATGACCAAGCAGTGATAAGACTCTGTTGGCGGCCTTGTTCATGGCGGCATTTGCGCGCAACAACGGCGTTTTCTTATCCAACGCTTCCCCTGTCCAGGACACGAAAACCGTCGGGATACAGAGTGTTGCACCATTATTGGTGGTCATGATAAAGGCAGGGCTGGTGACATCCCAGGCGGTATAGCCGCGTGCCTCAAAGGTGGAACGGATGCCGCCGTTCGGGAACGACGAGCCATCCGGTTCGCCCTGCACCAGCACTTTGCCGCTGAATTCAGAGATAACAGAGCCATCGCCCTGCACGGAGATAAAGCTATCATGTTTTTCTGCCGTGGCATTGGTCAACGGATAAAACACATGGGCATAATAGAGCGCACCCTTGGATAAGGCCCAATCTTTCATCGCCAATGCCACGACATCGGCAATAGAAACATCCAGTTCTGCACTGGCTTCAATGGTTTTCTTGACCGATTTAAAGACTTCTTTAGGCAGGCTTTCCTTCATCTTGCTCAGCGTAAACACATCACTCGCCCATAGGCTACTTAGCGATTCCGGTATTTTGGCAGGCATCGGTTGACGATTGGTGATGTTTTGAACAGCCTGAACGCGTGCAGCATTTCCAGTCATATTATTTTCCTTGGGATATTGGCAATATATTCATCAATTAAGAAGCAATAATTGAACCAGATTTCTGCTTCAATTACGGCTAACAGTCAGGGCTTGCCACGCAAAAAAACCTCCCAATGTGTTGTCACAAAGGGAGGCGATAAACCAAGCAGAGATATGAGGGGGTTCTGCTTGTAGAGACAACACACGGTTGAAGACAAGTAAGGTGTTTAACTGGTACGCCTTACCATATTGCTGTAAATAGCGGCACTTGCAAATAATATGGTTGAAACTATGAATTCGCCGGAAATAAAGCCCCATATGCCAGTGACGAACAGCAGTCCTATCAAGATGTCTTTGTACAAAGTCCCCATCGTTACACCCCAATACTGGTAGTAAAGAGATAATTGAGCACCGCTCTATAAAATCCGGTTTAATAATTCAATATGGAAGTCAATTTCGAAGGCATTACGGGCGGAGACGATTACGCAGCTATCTATCAGGCAGTTTCCAGGCGCTACAAACGCTTGAAGCAAGGTGAGCATGAAGCGCCGGACATTCTTTTCATTGATGGCGGCAAAGGACAGGTACGCGGGCACAAAAGGCATTAGCCGAATTAGCGATAAATGATGTTATGATAGTCGGCGTTTCCAAGGGGCCGGACAGGAAGCCGGGTATGGAGAAATTGATCCTGGTTGAGCAGGAACAACCAGTCGATGTCACTCCAGGCGCAAGCGGTTTGTTGCTTATTCAACATATTCGTGATGAAGCGCACCGCTTCGCCATTACAGGGCAGCGGCGCGGCAAGGTCGCCAAACAGTCGGTATTGGAAGGCATTGCAGGGCTGGGCGTTAAGCGTAGGCAACTGTTATTAAAGCAATTTGGTGGCCTGCAAGGCGTAGAACAGGCTGGGGTAGATGCGCTTTGTAGCGTAGATGGCATAAGCAAACAATTGGCGCAACGAATTTACGACAACTTTCATCACCACGATGACCATTGAATATAACATACCGACCTGCCTTACCTTATTAAGGATTGCGTTAATACCCTTATTAGCGGTCGTGTTCTATTTGCCATGGGTCTATTCCAACGTTGCGTGTACGTTTATCTTTTTCCTGGCTGGCGTTAGCGACTGGCTGGATGGTTATCTCGCCAGAAAAATGCAACTGGAAACACCTTTCGGCGCGTTTCTTGATCCCGTCGCCGATAAAGTGATGGTCGCTTTCGTGCTGGTTTTAATCGTGCAGCAGCAAGCGAATCCTTATCTGGCTGTACCCGCCGCTATTATCATCGGCAGGGAAATTACCATTGCATCGCTTAGGGAATGGATGGCCGAAATCGGGCAACGCGCAAAAGTAAAAGTTTCAGATTTAGGAAAATGGAAAACCGCCGCGCAAATGCTGGCAATCGGCCTGTTACTTTACCGCGAAGATTTGTTGGGCATTCCTATTAATACCATCGGTTATGTGTTGCTTTATATCGCAGCCGCATTGACTTTGTGGTCGATGGTGAATTATTTGAATGCTGCCCTGAAATCCATGGCGGGTAGTAAGGTTTAGTATCCCAAGATCGAAACGCGATCTTTGTGGATTTTTTGCACTTACCAACAGCACATTGACACGCTGCGAAAGAAAAAAATGGAACAAGAAATAGAAATAGAAGAAATCCAAGCGCAAACTGAAACTCAGGATAAAGCCGAAACACAAGATGAAATATTGCTGGCAGCATTGAAACTGTTTGCTGAAAAAGGCTTTTTTAACACTTCACTCACTGAAATTGCTGAAGCCTCGGGCGTAAAAAATACCAGCGCGGTTTATCATCACTTCAAAAACAAGCAAGCTATAGCAACCCAGTTATATGCCAATATCCTCGATAGTTTGAATATTTCAATCGACGATATCCGGCGCAAGAACCAAAAAACCGCAGAACAGTTACGGGGTATTGTCGACTTGCTGTTCAAACTCACCGACGATGCGCCCGATGTTATGCGCTTTCTGCTGATCTTAAAACTAGATGAGTTTTTGCCTGAAGAGAAGCCGATGCTGGAAAGCCCCGCTTACGTAAAAATTCAAAAAATCATCCAGTCAGGCATCAAAGCCGGGGAGATACGCAACATTGATCCTTGGTTAGCCCACGCCTATTTTTTTGGCATCATCAACAACACGCTACGAATGGTCTTGACAGGTACGCTCGACAAGAACGCCGATGCCTATCAAGCACAGGTATGGATTGCGGCTTGGAATGTGATTGCTAAAAAATAATCTATAGATTCTGAACCCATTGATTTTGGTATGGCTAGGTTAAGCCAAACCGTGGCAGAGACTTTGATTTCCTTGGTGTTCCATTTGATTTTATCTTTGCCGTCAGTGTCCACAATGGTGTCAAAGGAGACATTCAGAATCATGAAAGGGCTTACAAATCGAAATGGAATTTTCGGCCAAGTGTAGACCATTGCCCTACACCTTACGAGCATCGAAATCCTACCTAAGCAGACGATAAAGGGGATGTTTGCATTTCAATATTGCCTTGATTCTTGGCAAACACTACTCAATAATGGCTTTAATCGAAATTGGATTAACTCTTTTCAGAGATATTTGACGACTAAAAAGTCGCTTAGTAGAGTCTCCATAAAATCTAGACAAGAT
>PMDM01000267.1 GCA_003155565.1 Methylococcaceae bacterium
GGAAGCATCGCGGACATCCAAGCGGCAATAGGGATATGTCTTTGGCAACTCGCTTGGTAACCGACTGTTATATCCGGTGGCAATTACATTTTCAGCGCCATATTTCTCACGCAATGCCTGCGTCAGCTCCACCCCGATTTGGCCGATGGCACCGGTCACTAGAATCTTCTTCATCTAAACACTCGTCGTTTCCTATGCCCTATTATTGTTATTTGACCTGCGGAAAACCTTAACTAGGAGCTAAGAAGGTTTATTTTACCTAACCCATCGAGAGCCAGAACTTGGCTAGCTGATTCCTTAAGCCTTATGACCTAAAATTTGAGGAATCGTTGCGGTGTCCCTAATGTTTATGATAATCATCTGTGGAGGGGATCATTACAGTTAACCTAAAGAAAACCATCGTTTAGGTTAAATCAGAGCCTCCCACTATGCCTTAATCGCCGGGAAACCTGCCAATGATAGATTTTAGCGAGCACTGGACGCACCAGCGGCAATCCGATCAACCAAGCCAGGGGTTTCAGCAACGGCACTTTACCCATCAGCAGGATATACGCATCCATTTCAGATAGAATCTGCCGTTTCTCATCTTGGACATGCAGTTCGGTTAATGCTTTGTGAGGGTCAATCCCTATTTCACGCAATAAATCTTCCTGACCGGTGATATCGGTCCAGCAGACGTGTTCGCCTGCTTTCCCTGCGAGTTTTTCATAGGTGAGCCTGTCTTTGACGCATTTGGGGCAGGCCCCATCGTAATAAACAATAATTTTAGGATTGTCCTGATTCATTCTTAGTTTTTTCGGTCAAAGTGATAACGAATATTGCAGGCAGGTTTCTGATATTATCAGAAACACGAACTTACAGATAACATTGTTGATCGTGGCTTTCAAAGTTTGTCGCTGTCAAGTAGCTTAAAATGTAACTTAGATTCAACCCATTACGTACAATTGCACGACTACAATCCAAATCAGGTATAGAATTTGAGTCCTGAAACGCAAATAGGATCGAAGCAACGAGGTTGCCCCGTTGCTTCGATCCAGTATACCAACCTTGTTCCAAGGCTTGTAGAAAGATGCAACCACATTGGCGGCTTAGTGTCTCAGCGGAACGGGACAGTTAATTGTGGGACTAAACAACAACTACTGTCCCTGTTTTATAGGATTAATCGAAAGTAGGATCACGGCGGCAAACACCGTGATTCCAAATTATTGGCAGTAAGCGTTTGTCTGGGATCATGGCGGCAGTGGGTTAATTAAGAAAATTGTTACTGAGGTAAGTCAGTTAGTTGTTAATTTAAGCCTGAACTAATGTACTGATCGTTTATTTGATGAATTATGGTTTAAGGTTACGTTACCCTTTAACAAAGACATTAACTTTTTTACCAACTCAAATAAAGCCCTTGCCAATAGTGCGTTGTCCAGATATATTTCTGAATATAAAGTGATTTTTTTATGAAACAAGCGGAGGTTAGCCATGCGAGTTATCTTGTTGCTGTTTTGGAGTATGACGGGATTGTTTGCCAATGTACACGCAGCAGATAATCCGCAAAAACATACACTGCCCCCCGGTTCGCAATCGAACTCTCCCGCAAACCCTGGTGTCGCAAGCAATCTTCTGGGCTTACCTGCGGTGCCGATTCCGGTGGACAACCCGCAAAGCCCAGCCAAAATTGAATTAGGCGATAAATTATTTCACGATAAGCGTTTTTCGGTGGACGGCACTGTCAGTTGCAGCAAGTGCCATGATGATAAAATGGCGTTTACCGACAACTTGCCTACGTCGGCAGGCAATCGTGGACAAACTGGAACTCGAAATGCCCCGACCGTGTTAAATGCTGCATACAACAAGCGCCAGTTTTGGGACGGACGCGAACCAGATCTTGAAAGCCAGTCCAAACAGCCGTTAATCAATCCCGTTGAGCACGGTTTAAGCAATTATGAACCAATCCTCGAAATCATTCGCACCGACCCTTATTACCAAACCGCCTTTCAGTCTGTATTCGGTGTAGCCGCTAAAAAAGTAACCATAGATCACGTTGCCAAAGCGATTGCAAGTTTTGAGCGGACATTGGTGTCAGGGGATTCGGCGTTTGACCGTTATTATTTCAAACGCCAAGCCGATGCCATGACCGAACAACAGGTTCGCGGCTTTAGCCTTTTCGTGGGAGAAGGTCGCTGTATTTCCTGTCATGTCATTGAACAGGATCAAGCCCTGTTTACCGACGGTCAATTTCATAATATCGGTATCGGCATTAACCAGATTCAGCAGGATGTGCCACGACTGGCGCAAGCCTTTCAGGTAGCCAAAAGCAAAGGGATAAACGTCGATGTGGCGGTTTTGTCCGATAAAAAATCTTCCGAATTAGGGCGTTTTGCTGTCACCGATGAGCTTAGCCAAATCGGCGCGTTCAAAACATCGACGTTACGGAACATTGATTTGACTGCCCCCTATATGCACGACGGCAGTCTGAAAACCTTGAAAGACGTGATGAATCACTATAACAATGGTGGCGTGACTAAAAAGGGCGACCGTGTCAATGACTTTTTGGATGGCGGCATTCGGCCTTTAAATCTGTCCGATGCTCAAGTGGATGATTTAGTCGCTTTCATGAAAGCGCTGACCGGCTCGAAAAATGCTAACCCTACATCCACTCAAACGGCAAAGGAGAATTGAGCATGAACAGTATCAAT
This sequence comes from Methylococcaceae bacterium, assembly GCA_003155565.1. Classification (GTDB taxonomy): domain Bacteria; phylum Pseudomonadota; class Gammaproteobacteria; order Methylococcales; family Methylomonadaceae; genus Methyloglobulus. Next base: position 2,688 of record PMDM01000267.1, read on the forward strand.
AACAGTCGCCGTAACTTTATCAAAAACATCGGAGCTTTGGCACTGGGTTCTACGTTGCCTATCAGTCTGGTTGAATTGGCGTTCGCAGAAAGCAGTCAAAACTTTAGCTTTGCTTATATTTCCGATTCTCATATTCAACAGATTAAAGGCACCCAGTTTGTCAGAAATTGGGATAGGGGCCTGATACGTGCGGTTGCCGAAACCAACTTGTTGACCCCAAAACCGGATTTTATTGTATTTGGCGGTGATTTGGCTCAATTGGGTAGCAAAGCGGAGCTGGATCATGGCGCTGAAATGTTGTCCGCATTAAGTGGCAAAGTTCATCATGTCATGGGAGAACATGATTATTACCTGGATCTCGGCGAATATTGGGAAAAGCTGTTCGGGCCCCAATATTACAGCTTCGATCATAAAGGCGTGCATTTC
>PMDM01000421.1 GCA_003155565.1 Methylococcaceae bacterium
AAGGCTTGGCGGGTTTTTTATTGTCCGGTGAAACGTAATAAAATGCAGTAACATTTACAGTAACTTTCATGCCGCAAAAAAATTCCTCAGCCCGACGGAGCATATTCTAAAAATAAAACAGAACAAAATGTATGTGACGGGGTTTCAAACCCAATGCGGTTAAGTTAAACGATTGAGTCCCTTCTCCCTTGAGGGATGCCTACAGGGGCAGATATTTGCTCCTGCAATATCTGCATTCACCACATCCATGTGGATTATGTAGGTAGTAGGGCAACGCAGGAGCAGTTGCCGGGAAGGTTAGGATGAGGGGGATTTAAACAGTTGATTTTAATCTCCTTACCTCAACCCTCTCCAGCAGGGAGAGGGAGCTTGGGAACAAGTGAACTGTAGGCATCATTAGGGAAGTCTGCTACGCTTACTTCAAGAAAATTAATCTTTTATGTTGAAGCATGAGCCTATACCAACGCCTTAAAAATGTCCGTAGCGAAGAAGATGTTAAAGATATTTACATCAAAGCACTGGGGCTAAAAAAATATAGTAAAGGTTGGATTGATATTTACACTGATGAAATTTGGTTTGAAGCTAAAGACACGGGCAAAGTTTCAACTTACGCCATGTTCACCCAATTACTGCATTACGTTCAAGCTGCACTGAATAAAGGCGAAAAACTGCCGCCTTTTTTAGCGGTAATTGATACCGAAAAAGCGGCACTGATGAAAACCTCAGACGTGCTACCGTTCCTCACTAACAATCCAATAAAATGGGGTAACTCGGCGAGCAAATTCACAAAAGAAGCTTTAGACAAAGTGTCTGCCCACATCGGTACGCATTTTGTGTCGTTCAAAATTGCCACGCATGAAGACGAATTCATCAGCACCGTCAAAGAGGCGATTAAATCCGGCGACATCATCCGCACCCAGATTACGCCAGACAACTTAAAACAGGTGTTTGATAAATGGGTGGCGATGATAGGGCGCGAGATTAACGGTGTGGCGGAAGAAAACTACGCATTGCTGTTTTTTGCCGACATCATGCACGATGGCACGGTGTCTACCCACGCCAACTTACCCGCTGAATTGCTGCACAAAAACAACGCCCCCGTGTTCAGCTTGGGCGGCAAAATCTACCAATTGGGCAACAAAGAAGGCTATCGCCAATTTTGGGCGATTTACCACAAACCGCCAAAAGCCGAGTACCGCAACTATTTGCTCGAACGCCGAGACAGCCTGATTCCGCTGGACGAGCGCAGTTTTAAAGGCGCGTATTACACGCCGCTCGCCGTGGTCGATAAAGCCTACGACAAACTCGCCGAAACACTGGGCAATAACTGGCAAAAAAATTACATCGTCTGGGATATGTGCTGCGGCGTGGGCAACCTGGAAGTCAAGCACAGCAACCCGCGCAACATCTACATGAGTACGTTGGATGAAGCCGATGTTGACGTGATGAAAGCGACTAAAACCTGTGTGGCGGCGCAGCGTTTTCAATATGATTATTTGAATGATGACATCATTGTTGACCCTTCACCCGTTCCTAGTCCGTTTGATTCCGTTCGTGGTGAGTTTCTTTCGCCCGTTCGTGGTGAGCTTGTCGAACCACCGCCACACCCTTCGACAAGCTCAGGGCGAACGGGGCTAATTGACTATAGCCTGACCAACAAAGTCCCCGAAGGCTTACGCAAAGCCATTGCTGAGGGTAAGAAGATTTTGGTGTTGATGAACCCGCCGTATGCAGAAGCAGGAACGGGGCTTGATAGTGGAAATAAGGAAGGTGTTGCAGCAACGAAAATGTCTCGTGTGATGCCTGACTACGGCTATGCCACTCGTGAATTATTTACCCAATTCGTGGCACGTATTTCACAGGAAATCCCGACCGCCACCTTGGCGATGTTCAGTACGCTCAAGTATGTGAATGCGCCCAATTTTGAAAAATTCCGCGAAGTATGGAATGCAAAATACCTAGGTGGCTTTGTGGTGCATAGCAAAGCCTTTGATGGGTTAAATGGGAATTTTCCAATAGGCTTTTTGGTTTGGGCAACAAATCAAAACGTCACTAAGAAAACACCTATCAGTGAAATATCCGCTGAGGTGTTAGACAAGACTGCGAAGGCGATTGGTGAGAAGTCGTTTTACAACGTGCCGAACGAAGATTTTTTAAGTGCATGGTTTAAGCGTCCGCGAGCCAACAATGTAGATGCGCTGCCTTTGAAGAATGCCATTTCGCCTACAACCAGCAGTAAAGATGTGCGTGGTACAAAGTGGGCGGATGGTGCGATAGGCGGGATGATTTGCGGCAAAAATGATATGCAACACGCATCGCAGCAAACGGCATTGATGTCGTCTGGATATTGTAGTGCGGGTGGATTTTTTGTAACCGAAGAAAACCTACAACAATCCGCCGTGTTGTTTGCCGTGCGCCAGCTGGTGAAACATACATGGGTCAATCATAACGACCAATTTTTACAACCTACCGCGCCTTTATCCGACGAATTCAATAATGATTGCTTGATTTGGATGTTATTCCATGGAAAGAATCTAACCGCCAGCGCTAACAACCTCGAATGGAACGGCAAGAAATGGAGCATCGTCAACCACTTCATCCCGTACACGGAGGCGGAAGTCAACGCGCCAGACCGCTTTGAATCTGACTTTATGGTGCAATACCTTGTGGCGTTGCAAGCCAAACAGGTGGAGTGCGTAGACGCGTCTATGCAAGCAGCGACAAATCGCTGCACTCCAAACGGCTTATCCGATGAAGCCGTTGCGGTACTCGATGCAAGGCGAATTCTGTGGCAAGCGTATTTTGCCGAAACCGACGTACGTAGCGTCCGCGATGAATTGAAGTTGAACCGCCCCGATGTCGGTTGGTATCAAATCCGCAATGCACTCAAAGCGCGTAATGCCAGTGGCGATAACGTAGCCATTAATTTCAAACCGTTTGAAACGGCATACAAAACCTTGAGCGACAAACTGCAACCACAAGTGTTTGAGTTGGGGTTTTTGCGGGTTTAATTAGGCAATACAGAAAGTTGAACGCATGAGTTTGAGGGAATAAAAAAACATGTTTTTTTACTCCAAGATGTTTACTCGCATATCATTCCGGTTAAACCCAGAAGTGAAGCCGCCGTCCAAAAGACGCAGCACTTCCTCCAAGGCAATTCTTAAGTCGTCTATTTCATTGCCATCCAGCGCAACCGTCATTTTGTGGACGGAAGGTTGTTGGCATAAAGAAGTTTTGGTACTCATGGTTATCTCCTTGGTTAAAGGGAAACACCATGACCCAAGACATGGGAAACGTGTTTCCCAGTTGGATAAAATATGAAATTATTGGTCAAACGGCAGTTGTTGAAGCCACTTTTCCAACATTGTCAATAGTCACCACAAACGACTTGCCAAACAACGACGGGCAACCAGTGAATTCCGGCAACAATTGCCGTACGGCATCGGCAGGGTCTTTAGCGGTGTTGGCCACCAAAAAAGAAAAAAACTTGCCGCAATCGTCATCGTGGGTGGATTCCTGGTATTCGTCATACTCCGACTTAAAAGTTGCGACCTGCTCAATAACGGCATCTGAGAGGCCACCTTTCGGCATGATGACAACATCCCCATTTTCATAGCCTTCATAAAAAGCGTGGTTGTCTATTTCCACGACATCAAAGCCGATTTTGATCCGGTAGGCATCGCAGAAAGTCACACCAACAGAGACCCAACTGCCTTCAAAATGGGCATAATGGGACTCGTTTACGTGTTCAACCGTCACCCCTTCTTTCGAAAGCGGACGCACATACGAATTGATCCAATGGCCTTCGTCCAGGTTACCCTGATAAATTAGGGAATCCCGCATCCAAGCGAACATGTAGCGGGCCGCCCCGTCATTTTGGATGCCATCATCAATATCAACCACCTCGACTTGACCACTTTCAATTGCCAAGCGGCTTACTGGCTTTTCTGGATGCTCTTCAAAATTGCCATAGGCTTCGTTAGAGCAAACCGGATAAGAAGTGATCACGGTGATTGCCTCAGTAGGGACGGCATCCACGTCATTGAGCAAAGCCAGCAAGCCCCAGTGCTTTAAGGTTTCAAAATATTTGACAAAATCCTGTGCGGACAGGGTTTTTTTGAACAGTTCGAGGCATTTTTCCGCCTCAGACTGCAAAGCACCCAAGATCAGCAATACGGCTTCACCCTGGTCTATCAGCTTGTCACGGTCAAGCAAACGCGCATAGAACCTGGATGAGTCCAGGTGAATGACGTGTTCGTCGGAACAATAACTATGCGATTTGAATATA
>PMDM01000245.1 GCA_003155565.1 Methylococcaceae bacterium
GTCCTTCGACAGGGCTCTCCTGAGCCCTTCGATAAACTCAGGAGAGCCTTGTCGAAGGGCTCAGGACGAACGGTTTAAGTTAATTCCGTTCATGGTGAATCGTGAGCTGGTCGAACGGACGAACCATGAATGGAATCAACAAGTTCAGAGATTCCTTTAGTAGTAGATCCACCTTGTGATTTTTTTCCACTAACTGAAATAAGGAAAAACGATGAGTCTTTTTGATAGTTTAGTACAAACCGCCCTGCAAAGCGCCCTAGGCGGCAATGCAGAAAGCCAAACGCAAAATCTGGTAAAAGGTGTGGTCGGTATGTTAACCAGCAACGCTGGTGGCATATCGGGCCTGGTCGATAAGTTTACCCAATCGGGATTAGGCGACATTGCCGCTTCCTGGATAGGTAAAGGCGAAAACAAGCCGGTCAGTCCTGCACAACTGGTTGAAGCATTGGGCGAAGAGAAAGTCGCTGAACTTGCCAAAGAAGCGGGGATTCCCGCCGACAAAGGCGCTGAAGTCCTTTCGCAAGTACTACCCACTGTTGTCGATAAAATGACACCTGATGGCAAAATACCAGAAGAACACCACATGGGTACGCTATCCAAAATTATCTTGGGCGGCATAGGTGTTGCTGGCGCAACCATGGCAGCAAAAGCCATGGCTTCAAGATTTGGACATGATGACGAAGCACCCGAAGTTGCCGATACAGCCGCACCAATGGGTAACCCTTCTGCCACACCTACCTCCGCACCCGCGCCAGAAGCACAAGCCAGAACTTATACCGTGGTGTCTGGGGACACCTTATCTAAAATAGCCAAGCATTATTACGGTGACGCCAATGAATGGCCTAAGATTTTTGATGCCAACCGGGATAAATTGAGCAATCCAGATAGGATTAATGTTGGACAGGTAAGGCGAATATCTAAAAATTCAAAAACCTTCTTCGCCCTCCATGGATGGAGGAAGTGCGGCAGCGGGGATGGAACCCGCGCCGTCTCCCTTGAGGGATGCCTACATGGATGTAGGTGGAGCAGCGTAGCGGTGTGCCGAGAAGGTTGGGGATGAGGGAGCTTTTATTTTCAATTTCCAAACAGCCAATGAAAGCTAATCCTACCCCAAAAATCTTCATCTACACCGCCTTAACCTGTGAAGCAAAGCCATTAATTGACTTTTTTCACCTGAAAAAAGACACAACCATTCAATGCTTTGCCGTTTACGCCAACAATAACATTTGCCTGACCGTCACCGGAATCGGCAAAACTGCGATGGCTGCGGGTGTCGCTTACACCCAAGCCTTGTTTTCATTAGTCCAAAATCCGGTGCTGCTGAATGTAGGGATTGCCGGACATAAAGAACACCTCATAGGCAGCGTGTTTTTGATCGACAAGATAACGGATAACGACAGTGGTCGGCATTATTATCCACCCCTGGTATTTACGCCACCCTGCCCTACCAATAGTCTGCAAACGTCATCAAAGCCGCAGCTTACCTATCTTCCCACACAGCTTTGCGATATGGAAGCCTCCGCATTTTACGAGACGGCGACACGATTTACTTCCGGCGAGTTGATCCAATGCCTGAAAATAGTCTCCGACAACGAGTCATCGCCTGTCCATAATATCCAAGCTAATCTGGTATCGTTGCTTATAAGCGCACAGCTATCAACCATTGAAAGCATTTTGACAAAATTAACCCAACTGGCTGAGCTGCTAAGTCCGCCAGAATCAAATGAATTCAATCAGTTGTTGGACAAATACCACTTCACCGTTAACGAACAAATCCAATTAAAAAAATTACTGTCCCGCTGGCGTTTGGTAAAAAGTCAAAACGGGATTGAATTTGTGTATGACACTGCCAAAAACGGCAAGGATTTCCTTAAGTTGTTAAATCAATGTCTTAACGAGGCAGAATTTCATTTGTGATGCGCCACGAAAATTGCCACGCAGCCCCTACAATAAAACAGCACCTATTTAGTAATAGACTGCTCAAAAACTCAACCTTGGTCTATAGTTTCTTTAGATTTATCGCACTTTTTCTGCGCTTTTATAGTTTACATAGGAGATGTTATGGCTAAGCCAATTCTTTATCACAACGCACTGTTTGAACTGTTGCGTGCTGACCAAGTGGATGAATTTAACAGGCGTAAGGCGGCAGGTGAACCTACCGATGGACAATTGTATGGTGGCGATTTTCGTGGCCTAGACCTGCGTAACCTCGATGCCGATGGACTTGATCTACGCGATGCTTATTTTCGTGGCGCAGATCTGCGCGGTATTGATTTTCGGAAAGCGAATATAGAAGGAGCCAGTTTTTGTCAGGCGCATATTTCCGGTTGCTACTTCCCCAAAGAAGTATCGGCTGAAGAAATTCGTTTGTCCGTTGATCTGGGCATTCGCATTCGTTATCGGAACACTTGATTATGTTGCCTCGATGAAGTGTAACGAAATTGAGGCTACTTGCTGGAGCAACTGTGACTAACCTAACCCCACTACAACAACTGCACGATGAAATGCGCCAATGGCGCAGGCATTTGCATCAATATCCTGAAACCGCGTTTGAAGAAAACCAAACCGCTGGTTTTATTGCCGGAAAGCTGCTGAAATTCGGCTTGGAAGTGCATCGTGGATTAGGGGAAACTGGCGTTGTTGCCACACTTTCAGCGGGAAATGGCAGCAAAAAAATCGCTTTGCGTGCCGACATGGATGCCTTGTTTATTCAGGAACAGAATACCTTTGCCCACCGCTCCCGCCATGATGGCCTTATGCACGCTTGCGGACATGACGGGCATAGCGCGATGTTGTTGGGTGCAGCTAAGGTTTTATCGGAACAGCGCGACTTTAACGGTACGGTTTATTTTATTTTTCAACCCGCCGAAGAAGGCCGCGCCGGAGCGAGGAAAATGATCGACGACGGATTGTTTGGGCTTTTCCCCGCCGATTGCGTGTTCGGCATGCACAACTTCCCCGATATTCCGGCGGGACATTTTGCGGTCAAATCCGGGGCTATGATGGCGGCTTTNNNACCATCACCCAGATTCACGCCGGCAACACCTGGAATGCGATACCCGATTCGGTATTGCTAAGAGGCACATTCCGGTGTTTCGACAGTGCTGTGCAAACCCTCATTGCTAACAAAATCAGGCAACAGGTTGATGCGGTCTGCGCGGCCTTTAACATGAGTGCTGAAATCAAATTCAACCCAGAAAACCCGGGTTATCCCGTCACCTTCAATACCGAAACGGAAACCGCGTTAGCCCAGCAAGCCGCAACTGCTGTTGTAGGTGCAGACAGCATCCGTACCAAACCGACACCCAGCATGGGTTCAGAGGATTTTGCCTTCATGTTGCAGGAAAAGCCCGGTTGTTACATCTGGATAGGCAACGGCTCGTCGGAAAACAGTTGTTTGTTGCACAACCCGCATTATGATTTTAATGATGATATTTTGGCGGTTGGGGCGGCTTATTGGGTTACGTTGGTTAAGATGGCGTTAGCCGATTAATGAATTGGACGGACAAATTAAAGTAGCATTATGATTTGTCTTATTTCGTCGTTTGATTCAGGCTTTTGGATTCTACCAACAACATAGCTTGGCAGAGTGGGTACATGCTGTTCGTATCCACGCGGAACAAATGCCGTAATGCAAATGGTGGGCAAAAAACCTGCCCACCCTACGGAACCGGAAACACTGTAGGGTGGGCACAGCTTCACCGTGCCCACCGGAACTGGCTACCGATTTCCGCCCAATTGTAGTACACCCTGGCGAAAGTTTCTTACCAGTTCGA
>PMDM01000080.1 GCA_003155565.1 Methylococcaceae bacterium
GTGTTCAGGATTATGTGCCTGAAGACCATCATGGAAGTCGACATCGTTCAGTCCCTAAAAATGCGCTAAACGTGGCATTAGTACGCTTTTGTCTCTGTCTCCCCTGGTTCTTTCCCTTGTTCACTGTAGACTTCCAATACATTGCTGATTATCATGGGCTGTCGTTGCCGCAGTATGAGACATAACATGAACACTTAATAGAGAGTTGAGGATGACATGTTCAAATCAGTTATAAATATTTTTACATTCCTGGCTATGTTATGCCTGTTGTCAGCTTGCGCTGAATTTAAAGAAGCGGGTAGATCAATCGGGCATACCACAAGAAATGTTACGACGGATATTGGACATGGCTCGCGTGATACTGTCCAAGCCATAGGCAGGGGCACAAAAAGAGTTGTTAAATCAATCACTCAAGACCCTGAACAGTAGAAGCACAAAATATTGCGTCTCTACTGGCTCTGTTAAATTCCATCGTCATCAGACGCTATATGAAATAATACCTTAGAGGCTATATTATGATAAATGACGATGGCTGATTTTGTCTTGTGTCAGTGGAGTGCATGGACACCAGGCTTAGTTGGCAGAGATAATAGGCTGATCGAATCAGGCAACGGTGTCTTACCTGAATGCGTACCCAAGATGTTGCAGCGTAGGCTATCGCCATTGTCCAGGGCAGTTTTTAATGTTGCCGATCAATGTGTTAAGAGCGGAAAAACATATCCTGTCGTGTTCAGTTCTGCGCATGGTGAAATATGTAAGTCGTTAGAAATGCTTAAAACGATCCAGGCAGGCGATGAACTTTCGCCGACGGCGTTTAGCCTGTCTGTGCATAATGCCATTGCCGGCTTGTTTTCCATTGCGTATAGCAACAGTCAGGAAATAACAGTGATTGCACCTGGATTGGAAGGTATTGCCCCGGCTTTTATTGAGGCGCTCGGGATGCTGCATGAAGGCGCTGATGAAGTCCTGATTATTTTATACGACGAGCCCATTGCGGATTTTTATCCGATTGCCCCTTTCAATCTTGATACTGCTTATCCTTGTGTACTTGCTTTAAGAATTGCCTTAGTCGGTAATGGGTTGCCTTTGCAATTTTGCTATTCAACAGAGTCTCGTGATGATGGTGAGCATCCTGTGCAAATGTTAGCCTTTTTAAGGTTTCTTCTTGCTGAAGAGAGATCATTGAGTCTAGGTAATCAAGGACATAGCTGGACATGGCACAAAAAATAATCCAGAAGTTAAGCTACAGCTGGCGGCTTTTTGCTACTGGTTTTAGCTTTTTCAGCTTCGGTTTGGGCGGTTTGTGTTTGTGGATTCTGGTATTTCCGGTGTTGTCCGTGTTGCCTGGCAATCGCTTACAGCGGATAAACCGTGGACAGCGCGTTGTCCACACCAGTTTTTATGTGTTCATTGGACTGATGCATAGAATCGGCATCATGACTTACGAAATAAAGGGCTTGGAGAAGCTGAACCGCCCAGGGCAATTAATCATAGCCAATCATCCGACCTTGGTCGATATTGTGTTTTTAATCAGTCGGGTTAAACAGGCCAACTGCATTGTAAAAGAAAGCCTGTGGCGTAACCCCTTCATGCGTGGGCCTATTTTAAATGCGGGTTATATCAGTAACGGCGATCCTGAAAAAATGATAGCCGAGTGCGTAGCGTGGTTGCAGTCCGGTGGAAGCATGATTATTTTTCCTGAAGGAACGCGCTCGGTGCCGGGCAAACCGTGCCGCTTTCAGCGGGGAGCAGCCGCGATTGCGTTGCAAGCTAATGAAATAGTAACGCCAGTGACTATTTCATGTTATCCGAGTACCCTAACAAAAGCCGAGCAATGGTATCAAATTCCTCAACGGCACTTTCATCTAGCGATGCATGTGGGTGAGGACATTGTGCTGGATGAATTTACCCGAATTCAACCGAAATCTATTGCCGTACGCCGCTTTAATCAGTACTTGCAGGATTATTTTACGCAACAGAGAGAACACTATAAAGACTATGGAAAATGAATTAAAACAATTAATCATCGATGCGCTGGCTCTGGAAGATATCAGTGTTGCCGATATAGACAGTCACGCGCCGCTTTTTAATGATGGTCTGGGGCTGGATTCAATAGACGCACTGGAATTGGGACTGGCAATCAGAAAGAAATACAATGTAAAAATTGAGGCTGAAAAAGAGGATGTCGTGAAGATTTTTTCTTCCGTTTCTACGTTGGCCAGCTACATCAAATCAGTGCAGGGTTAAGGCTGTCATGAATAATCGTGAAGAAATTTTATTCGCCATAAAAACCATCATGGTCGAGATGTTTGAGATAGATGAGAAGGCAATTACCCTGGAAGCCCGTCTGTATGAAGACCTTGATTTTGATAGTATTGATGCCGTCGATATGATAGTCAGGCTTAAGGAAATGACAGGAAAATCAGTCAAGCCTGAAGATTTCAAGTCTGCCCGGACGATTAATGATGTGGTTGAGGCGGTTTATAAGATGTTGCATGAGTGATGGTTGGCGTAGGGTACATGGGTAGTGTAGAGTGGGTGGGAAGATAAATGCTACCCACTCAATCTGGCTGATAATATGCGCATAATGTTAAATAGCGTAATAGGCTTATTGACCCTACTCTACCCATTTGCCGTCTATTTCGGGATACAGTATTTAGAACCCTGGAAATTAGCGTGTCTGTTAATTGTCTTACTGGGCATCAGATTGATTGCAAGTTACAGCGTTAAACATTGGAGCAGTCCGCTGTTAATGTTGGGCATGATTTATTGCGGATTTGCAATTTGGAGCAATGAATTGCTGACCTTACGGTTTTACCCAGTCATGGTTAATGCAGCAATGTTGCTGTTTTTTTCATGGAGCTTGTGGTCGCCGCCCAGTCTGATTGAGAGGATTGCCAGAATTCAGCACCCAGACTTGCCGTCCGAAGGTGTTATTTATACGAGACGGGTAACTCAAGTCTGGTGTGCGTTTTTTATAGTTAATGGCAGTATTGCGCTAGTGACAGCGCTTTGGAGCAGCATTGAAGTCTGGAGTTTATACAACGGTTTGATTGCCTATCTATTGATGGGACTCTTGTTCGTCGGGGAATATATCGTCAGGATGAAGACGCAGAAACATGTCAGATGAATGTATTGCCTTGTCAGACTTACTGGCAAAAAGACCGCTAACAACCCGGATTGCCCGTCATAACAGGCAGTATTTTCATGCCGATGCTTTTTATGCAACGGTAAGCTACTGGGTAACGCGACTGCAAACACAGCCGTTTAAGCGTTATGCCTTGTACACCGAAGATGCCTATCCTTTTGCCGTGTTGTTATTCGCATTGTTCCATGCCGGAAAAGAGGTGTGGATTGCTGGTAATAACCGCCCAGGTACTGCACAGCAACTTCAGCAATTGGATTGCCACACATTAGGCGATTGGGATACTGGGTTACCGTTTGATTATCACCTGACTTCAACACTCGATGTTGTTTCGCCGTTATCACCGTTAAATCCAGAAGAAACCCGGCTGGTAATTTTTACGTCCGGCTCTACCGGGCAACCCAAGCCGATAGAAAAAC
>PMDM01000261.1 GCA_003155565.1 Methylococcaceae bacterium
ATAATTAACAGATACAGAATTAACAAGCCCAAGCAGCCGAATAAACCGAATTCTTCGGCAAATACGGCAAAAATGAAATCGGTCGAGCTTTCCGGTAAAAACTCCAGCTCTGACTGTTTACTACCCAGCCAGCCTTTACCGTATACACCACCAGAGCCTATGGCAATTTTCGATTGGATAATATGATAGCCCCTACCCAAAGGGTCGGCTTCTGGATCCAAGAGCGTTATGATGCGGGCGCGTTGATAATCATGAAGAAAATAATGCCAGACGATGGGTGCCAGGGCAGACAGTGATGCCAAAATTGCCCCAATGAAGCGCCAAGATAGCCCCGCAAAAAACAGTACCGCTGCACCAGAGCTTGCCACCAATATTGCCGTCCCCAGATCAGGCTGTTTGGCTATTAGCAGTGTAGGTATTAGGATAAGGATACCGGAGATCAAGAGTTGTTGGGGTTTTAGCGGCAAAGCATGGTCGGCAAGATACCAGGCAATCATCATGGGGGTGGTGATTTTGATCATTTCCGAAGGTTGAAAACGGAAAAAACCGAGATCTAGCCAGCGTTGTGCGCCCTTACCGATATGCCCCATAATCAATACGGCAATCAGCAGGGCAATGCCTATACCAAATAACAGCGCTGAATAGCGCTTTAATTGATAGGGATTTATATGGGCCAGCACCGTCATGAGCAGGTAAGCCAAACCCACCCGGAAAGCTTGCCGAACCAACAGCCCCATCTCCTGACTTCCGGCACTGTAAAGTATGACGAAGCTCAACAAGGAGATAAGAAGCAAACAGATAAACAAGGGTATATCAATATGCAACTTGCCAAGTATGCGCTCGGTAAGTGTAGGGGTATGGAATTGTTCGCGTCGAGACTCGATTTTCATTACTGTGATGTCTGCCTATCGCGCAAATATTGTTTAATAACCTTGGCTGCAATGGGCGCTGCCACTGAGCCACCATGCCCACCATTTTCGACAATCACGGCAACTGCAATTTTCGGGTTATCAGCTGGCGCAAAAGCAATAAACAAAGCGTGGTCGCGGTTTTTCTTATCAATTTGATGTTCGTTATAACTGGCGTTTTGTTTTATGTTTATTACTTGCGCGGTTCCGGTCTTACCGGCGATTTGATAGTTAATGTCCAAGCCTATGCTTCTTGCAGTACCCCGGTTACTGTGGATAACATTCACCATGGCGGCAATCACGGTTTTAATATTAGCGGATTTCAATGGAATGGTTTTTTGCGGGGCCTTTTCGCCTGGCTGACTTGAAGGCTCGGGAACACTCTTGCTTACTAAGTGTGGCGTTACGATTTTGCCCTTATTCGCTAGCGTAGCAGTGGCTTTGGCAAGTTGCAGTGGCGTGACCTGATGATAGCCTTGGCCTATTCCGGTGATCAATGTTTCGCCAGGGAACCAGATCTGACTTTTTTTGCTCATTTTCCATTCCCTGGAAGGCAATAAGCCTGATTTTTCTCCAATCAAGTCTATGCCTGTTTTTTCTCCAAAACCGAATTGTTGCAAAAAGCTATGGATACGGTCGATACCTAACATGCCAGCCAGCCGGTAAAAATAGACATCACAAGATTGGGTAATCGCCTCGGTGACATTCACCGAACCATGACCGCCTTTTTTCCAATCCCTATAAAGGTGAGGGGAATTAGGCAACTGATAAGCTCCTGGGCAGAAAAGTTGTTGCTGAGTACTGACCGCATTGTATTCAAGACCAGCCATCGCCATAAAAGGCTTGATGGTGGAGCCGGGCGGATACAGTCCGCGAAGGGCGCGGTTATACAGCGGTTGGTCTGGTGAAGTTTGCAAGGCTTGATAAGCGGAATTGCTTATGCCGATAACAAAAGGGTTAGGATCAAAACCGGGGCGGCTGACAAAAGTTAATACGCCTCCAGTTTTGATTTCGATAGCAACAACGGCCCCCGTGTAGGTTTCCAGGGCATCGTAAGCCGTTTTTTGCAACTCCATGTCCAGTGTTAAATAGAGATTTACTCCGGCGATTGGATCGACTTCTTTGAGTGTTTTAAGAGGACGGCCTTGAACATTGGTTTCTATTTCAGAATAACCTGTAATCCCATGTAACTCTGATTCATAAGAGCCTTCGATACCCAGCTTTCCAATAAAAGTAGAGCCACGGTATTCGGCAATGGGCAGCTCTTTCAGCTCTTCTTCGTTGATACGTCCGACATAGCCAACGACATGGGAAGCCAGATCGCCGTAAGGGTAGCTTCTTGACTGGCGGATATGGACATCAACACCGTGAAAAAAAGGCCTGACCACAGCAAATTTTGCCATTTCTTCTTCTGTCATATTGGACAACAAGGGAATGCCCATAAAACGTTTTTGACGTTTGCGCATTTTTTGAAATTGCTCGATTTTTTCATCCGGTAGTTCGAGCAATTTTTGCAACCTTAACAGCGTGCCGTCTAAATCGCTGATTTGTTCCGGGATCAGTTCCAGACTGTAAGTTTGCGTGTTTTCAGCCAGGATATTTCCGTGTTTGTCATAGATGATCCCTCGTGAGGGAACGGTCGGCTCGATTTTGATGCTGTTTTCTTTGGCCAGGGTTGCATAATGCTGGTGACCGGAAATTTGCAGATAAACTAGCCGGATAATGAGACCAGTGGTTAATACGATGATGATAATAAAGGCCGAGATAATTCGCCCCAGAAACAGTTGGCTCTCTACCGGGTTGTCCTTAAAGGTTAAATTACGGGGCATCGAAAAGGTGTCCAGCGCAAATTAATCGGTTTTGATGGATTTTGCTAATCGGACAAACCGCAACACGGTATAAACCAATGGCCAACATAATGTGCCAACAAAAACGGGCAGCCAAAAAGTTGGTTTTAATTGCGCGGTATCTTGAATATTTTTAATGAAAAATAGCAAAAGCTGCGACAACAACAAACAAAAAAAGATGAATAGCGCTTGTTGGATAAATGGAAACTGGCGTAGCCGTCTGTGTAGCGACAAGCAAATGTAGATCACTAGCGAATAAGCCAAGGCATATTGACCAAACATCCTCCCCGTCAATACATCGGTGAGCAAGCCGAATGTCCAGGCGTGAAAAATGCCGACGCGCTCAGGCATGGCAAGCGACCAGTAGATAAGCGTCAACAGCACCCAGTCCGGGTTGTAAACAGCAAACATGACGGGTAATGGCACTATTTTTAGGCACATTGCGAGGACAATGGTCGAGATAATACGGCCAAAGCCATAACTGTTATTCATGGGCATTCTCCTCTACTCCAGCTTGCTTGGGTGCTTGAGTAGGTGCAAGGGAAACCGATTTTTTGTCGCTCCATACAATCATCAATTCTCTGTTACGATCAAGCAATGCTTTTGGGGTGGCTGTAATCCGCTTGTTGGCTGGCGGAGTGAAAGTGTCAATAACGGCTACTGGGTAGCCTTGTGGGAAAGTTCCACCTAAACCCGAGGTGATTAATAAATCTCCAGGGCGGACATCAGCATTATCAGGTAAAAAAGGCAAGTTAAGGCGATTTAATTCACCACTGCCAACAGCNNCCCACTATGCCATTGGCATCGACCACTGGCTGTTGGGGATGCACACCAAAACGGGTGCCTTTATTAACCACCACTATATTTTCGTAAGGAGGGACAATATTGACTGATAATAATTCAGTGGCCAACACTTGCTCACCCAGCTTAAAAGAATTTTCCAGCAAGGCCCTTAGCCGGATATTTTCCTGTTCCAATGCTTCAAATTTGAGGAGACGGATTTGGTTGAGGAGCTGCGTTTCGCGCAGTTTTTTGTTGTCTTCCTTTAAAGTCGCGTTCGTGCTGAATGAATTACTGATTCGACTCGCTGTTTCCGTGGGGAGGTCAACGAGATATTTAATGGGGTCAACGACCAAAGATAGCCCAGCGCGAACCGGATCCAGTCGAGGGCTAATGTGCTCCATTGTTAACAGGACGATTGAGGCCATGACTGCAATGAACAGGCGCGTATGGATGGATGGGCCTTCGGCAAATAACAGTTTTATAGCGGAGGTCTCTTATCAGTTTAAAAAACGGGCTGCAAAGGGCGAGGTTATCGCTCTACCGTAAAGATTGCAAGGGCGACCAGAATAGTTTCATAGGCCGCCATACAGCATAAGTGTTTTGTCAGCGGGATAGCTTATTCAAAAGAATAGGCAGACATTCCCTTTTTATCTATCATTTCCAATACCATGCCGCCGCCCCTGGCCACACAGGTCAAGGGATCATCGGCGATATGTACCGGTAGGCCGGTTTCTTCAGTAATAAGGCGGTCAATATCTTTTAACAAAGCACCGCCCCCAGTTAAATAAATACCTCGGCTGGCAACGTCGGATCCGAGTTCAGGCGGCGTTTGTTCTAGCGCAAATTTTACTGCGCTGATGATGCCTGATAAAGGGTCTTGTAGTGCTTCAAGAATTTCGTTGCTATTTAACGCAAAGCTACGCGGTACGCCTTCTGCCAAGTTGCGGCCCCTGACTTCTATTTCCCTGACTTCGCTGCCCGGATAAGCGGTGCCAATTTCAATTTTAATTCTTTCGGCAGTTGCTTCACCAATTAATGTGCCGTAGTTTCTTCGCACATAATTGATAATGGCTTCATCAAAGCGGTCGCCGCCGANNGTGCCGCCACCGATGTCCAGCACCATTGAGCCGCTAGGTTCATCGACGGGCAGACCTGCACCAATCGCCGCAGACATCGGTTCTTCAATCAGAAAAACTTCACGGGCACCGGCCATTGCCGCCGATTCCCGGATAGCACGGCGTTCCACTTGGGTTGACCCACACGGTACACAAATCAAAATACGTGGACTCGGACGTAGCAGTTTGCTCTTGTGGACTTTTTCAATAAAATACCGCAGCATTCTTTCGGTGACGGCAAAGTCGGCAATGACACCATCTTTTAGTGGTCGAATCGCCGTGATGTTGCCGGGTGTACGCCCCAACATCATCTTAGCTTCAGTACCCACGGCGGCAATGCTCTTGGTGCCGCGCACCTTATCCTCTTTGATGGCTACCACCGATGGTTCGTTTAGTACTATACCTTGACCGGGAATATATATGAGGGTGTTGGCGGTTCCAAGATCAATTGACAGATCGTTTGAGAAAAGGCCGCGAAATCTTTTGAACATTTTTT
>PMDM01000468.1 GCA_003155565.1 Methylococcaceae bacterium
GAGGCGCTAGCGCCCAATCTTTACTTTGACAGCCATTTCAACATCGATGCGGTCAAAATTTTGCCCGGCGAATATTTTGCTACCGTGCGCCCCATGCTCATCGTCACCGTGCTAGGTTCCTGCGTAGCCGCCTGCATCCGTGATAAAGTCAGCGGTATCGGCGGCATGAATCATTTCATGTTGCCATCCGTCAGCGACTCCGGGGAACCCATCAACGTCTCGACTCGCTACGAGACTTGCGCGATGGAAGTTCTCATCAGCCAGTTGCTCGAAATGGGCGCACAACGGAAACACCTGGAAGCCAAAATATTCGGCGGCGGCAATCTGCTCAAAAGCTTCACGGTAGCTAAAGTCGGCGAACGTAATTCCGCATTCGTGCGCAATTACCTGCAACGCGAACAAATACCCATCGTGGCGGAGGATTTACTCGATGTTTATCCGCGCAAAATCTACTTCTTCCCGGCCCAAGGCAAGGTCATGGTTAAAAAACTGATGAGGCTGCACAACGATACCATTATCCAGCGTGAGCAGGAACACAGCATGCGTCTGCGCAACAAAAGGTATGCCAGCGACGACGTGGATTTATTTTGATGGAAATACAAAAAACTTCAGCGCCACTCGTTACCTTTGTAGACCCTAAAAGCCTTTCCGGGGTTTTATCTCAGTTGCAGCCCGGAAATTCTCTCGATGCGGTGGTGATGGCAAAATTGGCTGAAAACAGTTTTGTCCTGAAATTATCCGGAGGCCAGTTATTACGCGCACAAACACCGAATGTGCTTGAGCTGGGACAAATACTGAAGCTGGAAGTCGTTAAGACAGGCACGGTGCCTGAATTAAAAGTTATTATGCCGCAGCAGGTCGTGCAGCCGGAACAGGCGGTCGTTCAACAGGCCTTGCGGCAATTTTTGCCGAAACAGCAAAGCCTGGCTGATTTTGCTGTGTCTTTACGGCAAATCGCGACGTTGACTGAGGGAAAACCGGATACTGTAAGCGTAGCGGTACATGAAACACTGAGCGCGTTACTATCCAAAGATGAATTAATGTCCGCCGAAGGGCTTAAACGGGGTATCAGTAATTCAGGTATTTTTTTGGAAGCTAAATTAGCCAATCTGCCACTAACCTTACAAGGCGATTTGAAAGGGCATCTCCTGACGTTGGCGGATGTTTTGCAAAAAACTCAGGGTAATCTGAACAGCTTGTCTAGTGCTGAAACAAGCCATACTGCGACAAGCCAAGTGGCTGATTCCGCGCCTTCAAAAACATTACCAGACATTCTTGCCCAAACCATAGATAAAGATAATGCGTTATTTAACAAAACGGAAGGCGCGATTGCTCGGATTGTGCTTGATCAATTGGCGTCATTGCCTCAAAACGATGACCAGCAAAACATCTGGCAGATTGAAGTCCCATTTACCGATGGCCATCATACCGATAACGTCAAATTGAAAATCAACCGTGAAAGCAAGGCTAACCAGGCAAGTGATCAGGCTAATTGGTCTGTCATGCTGGAACTTAATCCGCCTGGACTGGGTACATTACACAGCAAAATCAGCTTGGTTGACGATAGGATAGATACCTATTTCTGGAGTGACCAGCAAACCATTGCAGCGCTGGTTCGGGAGCATCTCGATCTGCTTTCCGCCCGTTATACGCAGGCAGGGTTAGCCGTTGGCCAACTTAATGCGCTGGAAGGTACGGCGGGCAAGGTAACGTCTTCGGCCCCCTCATTGCTAACTAACTTACTGGATGAGCATATATGAAGAATGTGGTCAATCCCCCCGACATTGCCGTTGCATTGACTTATGATGGCACTAAAGCGCCACGTGTAACTGCCAAGGGCAGGGGGCATACCGCTGAAAAAATAATTGATCTGGCCAAAGAGCATAACATCCCGCTGCATACCGATGTCATGTTGGTCAATGTGTTGTCCAAAATCTCGCTAGGGGATGAAATACCCCGCGAATTGTACTTGGCCATTGCCGAAGTGATTGCATTTGCCTATCTATTGAGCGGCAAGCGACCAGGGGAGCAATGATTTTTACTGCATGACGGAAGCTGAATTGGTAAAGGCCGCCGCAGTTGTGATTAACATTCAGTGCGTTAAGGATAATTAGCTATCCAGAAAAGTTCTGTCTCTTGGGCTTGATTATTAATTTTCGATTAGTAGTGTCCGGTATTTGAGTTTTTGCCATATCTGCATATAAGCCAGCGCACTACTCCGAAAACCAAAAGCGCAAAGAGAAACCTGTTCAGAATTGTCGGCTAAACTCATCCCGCTGATATGGAAAACGCCAAAATCCTTGCCATGAATGTGGTTCCGCTTCAAATGGACATCACTCCAGCCAATCGCGATCTGAATCGTGTATCAGAAAATACCCGCATTCCGTAACCTCATAGGCCGATAAATGCTATTCTTTTGGACAAAACTTTTCTGGACGACTATATTTGTAGGAGGTGCGCCTTTGTACCTTCGCGTAAATCAACGAGGTCTAAACGATGGGTTTCTTCAGTAAATCTGCAGATAAAAATAACGACAACGAAAAAGACAAATGGAGAGATAAATATTTAAATCTGCTTGATACTCAAGAACTATCAGAGAAGGCTCATAAAGAAGTACAGGAACTGCTTTGTAAAGCCATAGTACGCCTTACTATTGCCGCGTCGGGGGTTGATCCGCAACTCGAACCCCATCTGAAACGTATCCGCAATCATTTAAAAAACGACATAGATAGCCATCAGCTTAAAGCCGAACTTGAAAACCTTACCAATGCAATTAATCGGCTTAATGACGTATCTTTGAATGGACAGCATACGGACACCGACATCTCGTTGTTATTTGCCTTTTTGCTCCAGCGCTATACGTCGGTCAAACAGCAACAGGATTTGAACCTGCTTAAAGAAAATTGTAAGTCTCCTGTTGACCATCAGCGATTATTTTCTGCCATTGTTGAGATTATTAAAGACGAGGCTACGGGCAAACAGTCAGCCGAGCAGCTCAGTGAGAAACCCCCGCCTTTTCAGCAGCCGATTGACCCCTTTTTCGTTAACACACAATTACTGCAATTGCTGGAACACATTGAGATTCCCGATGCATTTATCCAGAAAGTGCAAGCGTTAAAGCAACAACTAGCAATGCAAGAAGCGACCTTGTCTCATGAATCAATACTGGGTAGCGTTATTTCGCTGCTGATTGAAATCAACGCTAACAGCCAGCCGAAACAACAGGATATCGATAAATTCCTGGCTCATATTACCGAACAGCTTACAGAGCTGGGTTTAGCCATCACTGGCTCCGGTGCCGCTTTGATGGATGCCAGTTTGAACAGGAGTAAACTGGATCAATCTGTTTCCGAACAAATGAGCGACTTGCAAAACCGATCCATTCACGCAACCCAACTGGAACCGCTGAAAGAAGTCATCTCATCACGCATTGCGCAAATCACCCAAGAAATTCAGGAGCACAAACAAAAAGAAGCGGTTCAGCGTGAAAATTACCAGCATCAACTGGAAGAATTAAGCCAAAAAATAAATGCGATGGAATCAGAAACTGGCGAGCTCAAATCAAAGCTTATAACCGCCAACACGCATGCGCTACGCGACGCATTGACAGATTTGCCGAATCGCCAGGCTTATGATGAACGCCTGATAACTGAAATAGCCCGCTGGCAGCGTTATCACACGCCACTATGCCTAGTCGTCTGGGATATTGATTTTTTCAAAAACATCAACGACCAATTTGGTCATCAGATTGGAGATAAAGTGTTGGTGCATGTTGCCTGTCAATTTTCAGGACATATCAGGAAAGCTGATTTTATTGCCCGCTTTGGCGGTGAGGAGTTTACCATGTTGTTGCCGCATACCAACAAGCATTTGGCATTAAAAGTGGCGGAAAAATTCCGGTCTCTTATTGAACAAAATCACTTAAATGTAAACGATATCCCTCTTTCAATTACCATTTCTTGCGGCATTACGCAGTTTATCAAGGGTGATACACATGAGACCGCTTTTGCTCGGGCAGACCAAGCACTGTACCGTGCTAAAGAGCAAGGCCGCAACCAGTGCTGTATGAGCTAATTACCCATATTAGATATGAGTAGGGCTTGTAAGCGGCCATGTTATCATTATTGTATGCAATAAATAGTGTTAACCAAGAACCCTATGCTTACAGGCAGTTAGAACTACGTTATCAAACTTAAGCGATTAAATGGCCAAATACAGATTAATCCAAATTACCTAGTACATCTTTTGCCCATGTGATGCTTTTAAAATACGCTTCACTAATTAATTTTTGGTCCAGATTTCTGAAATACATTCCAGAAAGATGCCAGCGTTCATAATTGATAACACACTCAAGTGCTTCTCCGGCAAGACCTTGTTTATTTAAAATCGCAGAGACAACGTCATCGGCTAACGGAAGTTGTTGCAATGCTTCCTCTAAAGGGAGATCCAGTATGCTATCCAGACTTGATAAAATGCCAATCAGAAAAAAATGGTCCGATTTTTCACCAATCAGATTGCCTAACAGCTCGCACATTTTCCCACGGATCAATGCGTTCTGCAGCGTTGCTTCGGGTTTATTGGATAAAGCAGCCAATGTGAGTATATTTGACCAGCGCTTTAATTCTTTAAGTCCCAAATAGGAAATAGCACGATGTATTGACTCCATTTTACTGGGTAACGCAAAAAAAGCAGAGTTTATGTAGTGCAACAGTTTGTAGCTGAGACCGACATCCAGAGATATTGCTTTGGAAAGTTTATCAAATTCAATATCAGGATTGTTAATGATGGTGAGCAATCTAAGGGCGGCTGTTTGATTAACACCCAAGCGCTTACCTGCTACCAGATTAGGCTTGTGAAAAAAGAACCCCTGAAAATAATCGCAACCTAATTCACTCAGGTATCGAAACTCTTCATGGGTTTCCACTTTTTCTGCGAGTAATTGAATATTGAAAGGCTTGAGTTGTTTAATGGCTTCTCGGGTTCTGGCCTCCCCCATTTCCATAACATCCAGTTTGATAATATTGGCAAACTCAAGTAGCGGGCACCATTCATCTGAAAAAACAAAATCATCTAATGCTATGGTATAGCCTTGCTGAGAAAACTCTTTTAAATTGTTAATGATTCTCAAATCAATATCAACATTTTCTAAGACTTCAATAACAATACGGTCTTTAGGCAAACTTAGCGGTGTTTTTTCTAGTATGTTCTGTGTCGTAAAATTAATAAAAGCTTTGTGAGTACCAACAAGGTTATTAAGTCCTAGCTCCAATATGGAATCGGTAATGATTTGGTTGGTCGCTTGAGTTGCTTCGTTTTTATCATTTAAATCAAAGTCTTTACCCCGGAAAAGGAGTTCATAAGCATAAATATTCAGCTTCTGGTCAAGAATTTGTTGCCGTCCGATAATAAAATTTGCCATTTTGTTTGTTTTTAGATGTAGGACTGGAGTTTCCACAAGTTTAGTCCGGTTCACGATTATAACAAATAATAAGTTGATACCAGTCTAACACTAAACACCTGTGCCGATTGGAAAATGGCCAAGGGTTTAGCGGGCCAGTGTTAGTCTAGTGTGGGTGTGAGTAAGGATTCGTGCTTTTTGGGCAATAAGCCAAATTATTATAAGTTTCTGCAATTATTCCAAACCTGACCTGCTCGCATTTCATAATTGTTTGCCAACCCTTGTTACGGCGGGCAGTAGGCTATGGG
>PMDM01000375.1 GCA_003155565.1 Methylococcaceae bacterium
TTTTTGGTTTGCATGGGCGGGGAATAAGTTATTGGTCTCGTGTAACAATACCACTCATCCTGATGATGCTTCTGGGGTGATAACTAATAAATTGTAGAAAAAATATTAAATTATGGTGATCGAGAAAGGGAAATTGGTACGCTGGATTGACGATAAAGGTTTTGGTTTCATAAAGCCGGAAAATGGGAAAGAGGATATTTTTATCCATATTTCAGCATTAAGAGGCATGAGTCGTAAGCCTGTTATTGGTGATGTTATCCACTATCAAATCAGTTTTGACGCTAAAGGTAAGACCCGTGCTGTTAACGCTAAAATTGAAGGCGTNNAATGAAAGACCTTACAGAAACTTAACGACGAGAGCCAGTAAGCCTCAGAAGCGCTTTAGCCTGTTCCCTGTTCTTATTGTTATTGGTGCGGCGATTTTTGTTTACCACAAGGTTTCAAAAGAAAAAACCTTCATTAATCAAGTTAAAACGCCTACCGTTGAAACACAACCGGTAGAACAAACAGAACAGTTTCAATGCCAAGGTAAAGTATGGTGTTCTCAAATGTCCTCTTATGAAGAAGCCGTATTTTACCTTCGTAATTGCCCAGGCACTAAAATGGATGGCGACGGTGATGGTGATCCATGCGAACGACAATTCGAATAAATGCACGATTAAGAAGCTCGGATGATACTTTCGGAGTAATTATTCAGGCATTGCTGATTAAACTAAACCAAGGAAATCGATGAACGTAAATCAACTCCTGATACAAGCTTTTGGCCCGTTAATAAGCTCATTTTGGTGGCTAATACCACTATTTATTACCGTAGTGATTCTGAAGACGCCATTCATTAAAGGCGTTGTCGGAGAATTCCAGGTTAACCTGGCAGCAAAGTTCTTTCTGGATAAGCACATCTACACGCTGTTCAAGAACGTGACGCTGCCAACAGAAGATGGCACCACCCAGATAGACCATGTCATTGTGTCACGGTACGGTGTTTTCGTGATCGAAACCAAGAACATGAAAGGCTGGATATTCGGCAGCCCCCAACAAAAAACCTGGACCCAGAAGATTTACCGGCACACAACCAAATTCCAGAATCCGCTGCATCAAAATTACAAACATACCCAGACGTTACAGGCAGCTTTAGAACTTGATCCTGACAAAATGTTTTCTGTTGTCGTCTTTATCGGCGACAGCACCTTCAAAACCGCTATGCCGGATAATGTTGTTTATGCGGGCGCCTATATCCGGTATATCAAAAGCAAAACGCAACCCATCTTGAGCGATGGTGAGGTTCTGGCTATTTGCACCAGAATTCAACTGGGTCGATTAAAGCCATCGATCAGAACCCACATAGACCATGTAAAACACGTGAAAACGATCGTCTCGGAAAAACAGCGGCAAGATGATAATTCATGCCCGAAGTGTGGAAAGCCAATGATCTTAAGAACTGCACGAAGCGTCGATAACCAAGGCAAGCAGTTCTGGGGATGTTCTGGATTTCCGAAATGCAGAACAGTTAGGCAAATAGCATGAATCAAGATTAACCGAAGCGCTAAGGGCATGGCAGAAAACTCAGGAAACCGGCCCGTTATGTTGTCGATCTGCGCGGAGTTGGATNNGTCTATGATGTTCCAAACGGAAAACAGTGCGGTTGCGTTTGTCCATCGTGCCATACGCCTTTAGAAGCGCGACAAGGCAATATAAAAATTTGGCATTTTGCACACGCCAGCAAAAATGTTTTCAACGAAACAAAAAATGAATGCGAGTATTCTTTTTATTTGTCAGTGCGTCTTATGGCAAGGCAGCTTATCGGTAAACAGATAAAACTCAGTTTGCCAGAATATAAAGGCACAATAGAGTTTTACGAGGGAATATTGAGATATAAACAATACCAAGAATTTCTTGTCACAAAAGAGCAAGATATAACACTCGATAACCTTGAAGTAGAAAAAACTTTTTCAGGAGTGGCTGTCGATCTTATTGGAACGATAGGCTCATTCAAATTTGTGGTTTATTTCACCCACCCAGAGCGAAATGTACCAGATAATTTATTCAATCCTACGGATTCCAAGTGCGGCGTAATTCAGATAGCGTTGGATTTATTAAAAAATCAATTTAAAACAGCCAATTCTGAAAATAAAACTTATCACGAAATACTGACTGACTTTCTAACGAATGACAGAAAATCTAAAAAATGGATTTATCATCCAAGATTTGAACAATGTGCCTCTACAGCAGTTGAAGACTTAAAAATAGGCGCATCTAATTTTGAATATACAATTCATCATCAAAACAATAATCCTCACTTTGCAGCTAAAAGCAGCTCAATTCAGAAATCACATAACCATGAAAGCATTAATGCTTATCAAGATTTCCCAAACAAGTGGATTAGGTTTGAATGCGTGGTTTGTAAATCGCGGTGGGAGGGGTACGAAGCCGGAGGAAATCAATGCCCTAAATGCGAAACCTCTTTATACAGCAGGCCAATTAGTTAGTGGTAGCCTACTACCAGGGGAATGGCGGGTTTCATTGCCGCATAAACGGCCAAAACAGGCCGGCTTTGTCGATTACTTCGCACTCACAACTCATAATCATCATAAGTTTTTAACACTTCCTCTTGAGTAATCCCCAAAT
>PMDM01000075.1 GCA_003155565.1 Methylococcaceae bacterium
GCCTAGAACAGAATCAAGTTTCAATTCTGATTTGGAATCCGCAGCCGATAACTCCTTATTCGGAAATGGCACCAGTGCCTTGTCCTTATATTCAACCACCGTGTATTTCGGTTGGTAAAACTGATGCATACTCATGATGATCCGCCCGTTATCCATCACGGTAACATTGCCAGGCCCGGTATCGAGATTGGCAATGATGTCAAAGTTTGATCCCGTGTCCGCCGCAACTTCAATTGCAAACATCAATAATACGGCTACGAATTTAACCAGGATATTCATAAATAGCTCCACACAAAAAAGATTCAGTTGAAACCTTACTCCATCAAATTAGGGTTGTTAAATGATCTTTATTCATGGTGGTATTTATAAATTTTGTAGTGCAGCAGTATCACGTTGAAATTGGTTTAATATTAAGGATTTTAGTTCAAAACATTACCAATAGAGTTTACCTACTCCGAGTAATTACGATTTTTTAAAAACTCAGTACGCTCTTTTAGATTAGGAATTTTGTCGGCTAAGCAACTACACAGTGCTTCTTTGGTGTTTACTTTTTTTAACGTTGATTTCATAACATGTTTAGCAACGGGTCCTAAATACTGGGTTAAATCGGCGGTTAATCGTTCGATATAATCAGTGCTAAATAAAGGGTTTTCGGATTCACGGGTCTTGGACAGGTTTGAACGATGACCTATTAATTCATCGCTTTTATCGTGCGTTGAAAAATCAAGACTATACCTAAAATTTTGCCGATCTATTTCGGAAGGAATATGTGTTACTAAAGAATTTATTAATTGATTAAGATTGTCTGTATTTTTTGCCTGTTTTTTGACCAACATTTTGGCGACGGGGCCTAGGTAATGCGTTAAATTTTTTTCTATTAACGATAATTGACTTTGCAACACGAGCGAAGAGATTGCTGATTGCAATAATGAATCCGTATTATCCTGTGATGTGGCTTTTTGAAAAGTGCTTTTAACAATTAGTACCGTCGCAGCTAAATCGTTGGTTAATTGATAATAATCTAATCCGGTTTCTAATAGAGTGGCAAGCGCTTTAGAAAAAGACAGCGCATCGGCATAACGCTGTTGAGGATCAGGCTGCAATGCTTTTGTTATGACCTCGGCAAATTTACTGATCAGCAGAGGAGATACATCTCGCGCTTCCAATAACGCTACTATGCTTGAATGATCTATATTTTTGTTATTGACGCGTTTGTTAATGAGAATCTCTAGCAGAACAAGAGCTGTGGCGTATAAGTCAGAACTAGCAGTGACCGAAAGCCCACTTCGTGCCTCGGGTGACATATAAGAAGGGGTGCCCATCACATCGCCGACTTGAGTTAAATCGGAGCTATCAATTCGCGCTACACCAAAATCGGTCACTTTAATTTGACCGTTATCGAGCAATATAATATTGGCTGGCTTGATATCTCTGTGAACAACGCCCATCGAATGAGCGCATTGAAGTGCATCAAGGACCTTTAAAATTAAATTAACACTTTGCTCGGCCGTTAATGTTTGGGTGGATTTTAAAAAAATCTGTAAGTCAATACCTTTGACATACTCCATGACCATATAAGGCTGGTTTTTGCTTACGCCGTAATCATAAACCGTAACGATATTAGGATGCTGACAACGAGCGGCGGCTTTGACTTCGTGGGCAAAACGACGGACTAATTCCTCACCCATGTCACCCGATAAAACATGGTCATGAAGAATTTTTATCGCAACTTCGCGTTCGATTTCAGTATCAAACGCTTTATAGACCACGCCCATAGCACCTTGCCCTAGCTGGGAGTCAATTCTGTATTTACCTAATTGCTGCGGAAAATTAGTAATGAGCATATGCTGATTTAAATACTATGATTCATCGGCATCATCTAGCATCTTAAAGGCGTTGATTAAACTTCGATGCATACGGTTAAACGATTGACTAACTGAAGCAATTTCATCATTGCCTTTGATGTTGATCTCAGCAATGTTTAATTCACCCATGCTCACTCGATCGGCTTGTTTAGCAATCTTGATCATGGGTTTTATCACAATAAAATGCAGCAAAATATTCAACAAAATGCCAATGACAACAAACACACTGACAATTGAAATTAAAAAACTATAAAACGTTTTATCCGCCCGTTGCAGCGGCAATGACATCGGCACAGAAACAATTTGTGCTCCAATAATTTCGTCCATTTTCCAGCCAAAACCATTGGCATCGCCATACGCCTCAATAAGTTTTTTTGGCGCCTGTTCGGGTGTGCTGTGACAGGTCAAACAACTGGGATTGGTGATTTTAATCGGCTTACTCATATATAAAGCTCGACCCGTTGCAGTATCACGCTCACCAATTAATTCTTCTTGGTCAGCGTGACTTTTAAACCACGTCACCACATCGGTTTCCCAGTCAGAAGTTCGATTAATCGGGTTGGTTGGGTTTAAAGTGGCTTCTTTATAACTATAGTCTGGGTTATTTTTCTGCAATTCAAAGATATAGCGATTTGCTGAATAGGCCGGGACAGTTTGCGGTAAGAATCTGCGCTTTTCCTGCGTCGCGAGTAAAGGTTTAATCTCATTGATGGTGTAGTTTCTTACGGCAATTGCACTTTCCATCATGATACGCGCTGTGTTTAATACCTCTTCACGGGCGTTTGCTTGCAATAAATAATATGAAAACAACGCCGAACAAACCATACCCACCAAACTGGCCAAGCCCAATNNCTGAAATTAAGGAGCAAAACGAAAGTCATGGAGAAAATGAACAATCCTTGATTAGTTTAACCGCTAAATCATGGATAACTCCATAAGTATGATTAACAACAACTCTTCAATTTTTTGTTTTAGTATTCGCCTCGCTGTGATTTAAATATCTTTTTCCTTTGTCTGGCATGTAAATCAAACCCCACTCATTTTGGCGAACTCACCAACTATGAAATTTGCTAATGCACGCAGAGTGCTTTATTAGCCAAACTGAGACCATCCTTTCCGTGCGATATGAGTTTACGAAGACCTGGAGTTCTATGCGGTATCCTGAGCCCGCTCCTTACAGATTTGAATTAAGTGGCCGCTGTTTGGTTTCGTTCGATTCCCTTCTCGGCAAAATTAAACCAGGAGGGTAATCAGGAAAATCTTACCTTAAAAAAGCCAATGCGGGTTCAAGGTCAGAATCGCTGGACACTAGGCGTGTTCGCAATGCTTAGCGTCTACGCTCAGGACAGGCTCTGTTTCCCTCGCTGCAAGGCGGGGAGCCGAGTAGTGGTCGTTCCTTATGACAACTTTACCGAAATGTCCGCCACTAGCCCTTAAGTTCCTGTAACTGTATTCATAAAAACAATTTTGAGATGATTTGATAACAAAAGGCAGTTCTGGCTTCTGGAATTATCGACTAAACGTAAACTTTCGGATCCTGTTTCTGCCAATAGTTATGCGTCATACAGGTGCGCTAATGCACCAAAATAACTCTAAAATTCAATAAGGTATGCTGGACAAATCGGCAACTTAGCTACTATGTCAGGTTTGATTTGGCGTAATTTTTGCTTATAGTTTTTTATTCTGCTAGTTAAAAATTACCGGGGAAGCCTATCCATAACAATGTTTCTAAAATCCGCCGCGACTATAACGCATGGGTCGCAGACGAAACCATGGAGGATTATGCCTTGCGGTTTGCGCCCCGTACGTTCCGTAAATGGTCGGAATTTCAGGTGGCGAATACCGCTTTCGGCTCGACCTCGTTCCTGGTGTTGGAGGCGATTGGTGGTTTTTTGTCGGTTAACTATGGCTTTACCAACGCAGTTTGGGCAATTTTAGCGGTTGGCTTGATTATTTTTATTACCAGCTTCCCGATTAGTTATTATGCCGCCCGCTATAACATTGATATTGATTTGCTGACCCGTAGCGCTGGTTTTGGGTATATCGGCTCGACAGTGACTTCGTTGATTTACGCGTCATTTACGTTCACCTTATTTGCGCTCGAAGCCTCAATCATGTCGCTGGCTATCGAGATGTATTTGCACATTCCTATCGCCATCGCCCATATT
>PMDM01000338.1 GCA_003155565.1 Methylococcaceae bacterium
TCATGCGATACCGCGCCGCCGATAGAACCGGAATCTGCGATAACTGCGCGGAATTTCAAACCAAAGCGGGTAAATATCGTGGTGTACGTCTGGTGCATGACGGCGTAGGTTTCGTTAAGCGATTCCTGGCTTAAGTGAAAGGAATAAGCATCCTTCATGATAAATTCGCGGCAGCGCATCACACCAAAACGTGGACGGATTTCATCCCGGAATTTCGTCTGAATTTGATAGTATGTAATGGGCAATTGCTTGTAACTTCTGATTTCATTACGCGCCAGATCAGTAATAATCTCTTCGTGCGTGGGGCCTAGGCAAAAATCGCGGTCATGGCGGTCTTTCAGGCGGGCAAG
Organism: Methylococcaceae bacterium; assembly: GCA_003155565.1. Classification (GTDB taxonomy): domain Bacteria; phylum Pseudomonadota; class Gammaproteobacteria; order Methylococcales; family Methylomonadaceae; genus Methyloglobulus. The sequence continues at coordinate 351 of PMDM01000338.1, forward strand.
TTCCGGGCCGTATTTTTCCCACCGGCCTGTTTCTTGCCATAATTCTGCCGGTTGCAAGGCAGGCATTAGCACTTCAAGCGCTCCTGCTTTGTCCATTTCTTCCCGGACTATCGCCTCAACTTTTCTTAAAACCCGTAGACCTAAAGGCAACCAAGTGTAAAGTCCGGCGGCAAGTTTACGGATTAGCCCCGCCCGTAGCATCAATTGATGGCTGATAACGACGGCATCAGCGGGAATTTCTTTAACGGTGTTGAGTGGGAACTGGGAAGTACGCATGTTATTTCTTGATGAAAAAGGAGCTATTTTACAGGGTTAGTATCTATTTCGTACCCTACTTATTGAATGAAATTGATGGTAGCCCATGGCATCCGTTTTTTTGTCCGCAAAATAGCGAACAGGATCACAATATAAGGCAAAGTAACTTGGGAATTGGCTATTTCATATATAATCCATTGAGGATTTTTATGGGTAAAAGTTTGTATTCAGTGGCTCCAAGCACTGGGCTAGCAGGGCGTTTTTCAACACCCCTCAATAGCTTATTGATTATCTCCCACTAGGTACGAGATAAACTGATGAATCGTTATGCAAAGCAGAAATCGTGTGCTTACAAATGGAAATTATTAACGGAATGAGTATTTAAACTTAATCATGTTTATGGCTGACTTGCCCAATACCCGATTGAAAAATTGGCAGACTATTGTTCTAACCACCGTGCTGTTTTATGTAGCGGGGCGGTTAGCTTTTCCCTTAGCCTGGTCTCAAAGCCATATCGGAGCAGTTTGGCCACCTGCTGGCATCGGGCTAGGAGCTGTGTTGTTATGGGGTAATGCAGTGCTACCGGGCATCTATCTGGCTGATCTGTTGCTGCATTATGAAATGTTTAACTCAGCAGATACGCCATTCAGGCAACTTATTTTTTTTCTTAGCCCACTGAGCAGTGTTTTACGATCCTGGCTGGGCTGCATTCTCGTCAAACGCTACGCTGACTTCCCTAACGAACTTGTTTCCTTAAAGTTAAACGTGCTGTTCTTTTTTTTAGCAGGCCCGACGGCCGCATTTGTGCCGACGGCTATTAGCACAGCTGCGCTGTTTTTAACTGAGACCATTACCGAACAGGACATTGGGTTCACCTTTTTGACCGGCTGGTTGGGAGACTGTTCAGGTGTCGCCGTTTTTACCCCTTTATTTTTTATNNTGGTTGCGATGGGTTATTTCTATGCCCAGGGCAAAGAGCTTGAGAGATTACATAAGCTTATCGGTAATCAAATGGAAGCGGTCAAAGATGCCTTACAGGATGAATTTAGAATCCATTTGAATGTCTTAGACCGTCTCAAAGAGCTGGTTGACTTGAAGGCCTTAAACGAAACTTATTTTCATTTTAACGCACAAACGGATCTAAAAAAACATCCTGATTTGGCTCGTGTTGAATGGTTAAGGGCTGTAAAGGTTAATCAAGGGTATCGTTTTGTCAGTCAATACGGTGAGGCTAATCGAAACAGTTATTCAACTGACTTTAATTCCATTCCTGATCTAGTTAATACGCTAAATATAAAGCAGGACATCGTCACCCTAATGGGCAAACAGCAGTATATGGTTATTGTGCCCAGCTACGAAACGGGACTGAATACCTGTGAATGTATTAAAGGCGTTGTGGTCGGGGTTTTTGATATAAAAGCCTATTTGTATGATGCGATGCGTCGAGGTAATTACAAACATATCGTTGTCAAACTGACCGATGATGTTAGTAAGCCCACGTTTGAATCCATTTTTGGGCTGAATAATGACGAAGTAACAGCTGACCCGCTCAACCTTACCAAATTGGAAACAATAAAGTTAGGAAATCAGAACTGGTATTTGCAAGTTGCACCCAATAAAAATTTTCTGGCCGAATACTATTCTTGGTCTCCGTGGCAATTATTGGTAGGCGGGATGTTTTTGACCGGACTCATGAGCATCGGTTTGCTGGTGTTAACTGGGCATACCGAGTTTGTTGCTACCCAGGTTGATAAACGGACACTGGAACTCAAACGTAGCAATCTTAAATTGGCTGCGCGGGAGCGGCAATTTAGGAAGTTGGTGCAAACCCAATCAGCTATTGTGTGGCGAGCGGATCCGGTGACGTTCAGATTTGTATTTGTCAGCGCCGAAGCGGTTAGTATTTTAGGTTACCCTGTCAAACAATGGCTAGATGAATCTGATTTTTGGCAGAAACACCTCCATGAAGATGATAAGGAGACCGTCTTAAATACCTGTGCGGAAGGCAGTATCAGCACCAAAAATAACAGCTACGATATGGAATATCGAATGATTGCCGCAGATGGACATATCGTCTGGTTACGCGATATTGCTACTTTGGTTGTCGAAGCGGGTGTAATTACCGAGTTGTATGGTTTTATGATAGACATTACCCGGCAAAAGCATTCCGAAGAACAATTACGTTTGGCTGCCAATACCTTTGAGAGTCAGCAGGGCATCATGATTACCGATAAGGATGCGAATATTTTGCGCGTCAACAAGGCATTCACCCAGATTACGGGGTTTTCGGCACCGCAGGTTATCGGGGAAAATCCCAGAATTTTGAAATCAGGGCGGCATGACCAAGCATTTTTTCAAAATTATTGGGAGCAGTTGTTAAGCAACGATAAGTTTGAAGGTGAAATCTGGAATCGCCGTAAGAATGGCGAGATTTACCCAGAATGGCAAACAGTTACGGCGGTCAGAAATGACTCGGGCGAAGTGAGCCATTATGTCTCTGTGTTTTCAGATATTACCGAAAAGAAAGATGCAGAAAACAAGATTCATAACATGGCTTTTTACGATCCCTTGACCAGCCTGCCTAACAGGCGCTTATTGCTCGATAGGTTTGATCAGGAAATAGCCATTGCCAGAAGGCACAAACAATATGGCGCAGTGTTATATCTTGATTTGGATCATTTTAAGATTTTGAATGATTCACAAGGCCATCTGGTAGGCGACGAATTATTGATACAAGTAGGTAGTCGCTTGGCCTCAGTGCTTAGAGAGGAAGACACCCCAGCCCGCTTAGGCGGAGATGAGTTTGTGGTGTTATTACATGCAAATTCGGAAACATTAACAGCAGCGGGTGACCATGCGATGATCGTTGCTGAAAAAATCCGTGAGCAACTGAATACCCCGTTTGTATTGGGTCAATATCAACATCAAATCGGCACCAGTATTGGTATCGCGTTGTTCCCTGAGAATCAAGAAAATCCCGATGCGGTATTACAACAAGCAGATACAGCCATGTACAGGTCAAAATCCAGTGGTCGTAATGCCATTAATTTTTTCCAGCCAAGTATGCAGGTAGCCGCCGATTTGCGCTTAAGCCTGGAAAATGACCTACGAGGAGCCATCGCGCAGGGACGGTTTATCCTTTGTTACCATCCGCAAATGGATGCAGACGGTAATATGGTGGGTGCCGAAGCCTTAATACGTTGGGAAGATAAGCTAAAAGGTCGGCTGTCGCCAGCGGATTTTATCCCCGTTGCCGAAGAAAGCAACCTTATCCTGACCATCGGCAAATGGGTGCTACTAGAGGCTTGCAGTCAGATTAAAATGTGGGAAGATGACGGTCTTGATACCTTGCCTTACGTATCAATCAATGTAAGCTCGCGTCAGTTCAGGCAGCAAGACTTCGTGGATCAAGTCAAGTTTGCGCTTGAAAGCATAGGCATAGCGCCGGCTCGCTTGGGTATTGAGTTGACCGAAAGTGTCATGATTGTCGATATCGAAGATACCGTTAATAAAATGAAAGCCCTGAAAGCCCTGGGCGTGTCGATCGCTGTGGATGATTTCGGCACCGGTTATT
>PMDM01000204.1 GCA_003155565.1 Methylococcaceae bacterium
GGCCGCCCGAATGTGGGCAAATCCACATTGATGAACCATTTGCTGAAACAAAAAATTAGCATCACATCCCGCAAACCGCAAACAACCCGCCACCGAATACTCGGTATTAGTACCTCTGATAAGGGGCAAGTCATTTACCTGGATACACCGGGTATGCACCATAGCGAACAAAGGGCGTTAAACCGCTATTTGAACCGCACCGCCGATACTACCTTATTAGGCGTTGATGTCATCGTGTGGCTAATTGATGGCTTGGTTTGGCATGAATACGACGACATTATCTTAAAAAAATTGGAACAGGCTGGCCTGCCCGTAATTCTGACGGTCAATAAGGTCGATAAGATAAAAGACAAAGAAGACATTTTGGCTTTTTTTGACCAAGCACAAAAGCGTTTCCCATTTGAGTGCTTACTGCCCATTTCGGCATTAAAAGGCACGAATCTTGAGCAACTTGAAAGTTCATTGCTTACCCTGTTGCCCGAAAGTGAGTTGATTTATCCTGAAGATCAGGTGACTGATAGATCTGAGCGGTTTTTATGTGCAGAAATAGTCCGGGAAAAGCTCACCCGGCGCTTAGGTGATGAGTTGCCTTATTCGCTAACCGTACAGGTCGAACTTTACGAAGAATTGCCCCATGTTACAAAAATTTATATCGTGATATGGCTGGAACGCGTCTCACAAAAAAATATTGTCATCGGCACAGAAGGTGAAATGCTGAAAAAAATCGGCACGGATGCTCGATTAGATATGGAAAAGTTAATTGGTCAAAAAGTGTTTTTAAAGCTCTGGGTGAAAGTTAAAAAAGGCTGGTCAGATAACGAACGTGCTTTACAAAGTTTAGGTTTTAATGAGTGATACTGTAGTCCATTCGCAGCCAGCTTTTATTTTACATCAGCAAAATTACCGCGAGTCCAGCCTAATTATTGATGCCTTAACTAGGGATTTCGGTAGAATTTCCCTGATAGCAAAAGGCGTTCGAAAAGCCAAATCCAAAACCGCAGGGGTGCTGCGGCCCTTTGTTTCTTTGTCCTTATCGTTCGTGGGCAAAGGCGATTTAAAAACCTTAACCGATGCTGAAATGTTATGTCACGCCAATGAATTGACGGGGTTAGCGTTCTACTGCGGCTTTTATGTCAATGAATTAGTGTGTAATTTTTTGTATAAAGATGATCCACACCCGGAAGTCTTTCAGGATTATCAGGAATGCTTATCAAAATTAGCACGAGATTTTCACATCGAATCCGCATTGCGGGTTTTTGAATTGAACCTGATGGATAATATCGGTTACGGTGTGCAGTTAGGTTATGATTTGCATCATGAAAAACCGATAGCTTCAAATAAAAAATATGTGTTTAATAAAGACGACGGCCTAATTGAGAATTCGGACGGTCAGTTTTCGGGTTCAGCATTACTGGCCATGCAACAAAGGCAATTCGAAGAGCCTCATGTGTTGAGTGAAGCAAAAATGTTGATGCGGATCGTCATAGACAGCCATTTGCAGGGAAAACAGCTAAAGAGTCGGTCAGTTATCAACAATATCATCAAGCGTTTATAAAAATGGACAAAAAACCTATCTTGTTAGGTGTTAATATCGATCACGTCGCTACGATCAGGCAAGCCCGTGGAACACGCTATCCTGAACTAATTCAGGCGGCGCTGGTTGCCGAGCAGAATGGGGCAGATAGCATTACCGCCCATCTGCGGGAAGACCGTAGGCATATTCAGGATCGGGATATTTTCTTGTTGAAAGACATAATTCATACCCGGCTGAATATGGAAATGGCGGTGACTGATGAAATGGTTAATATGGCGGTTAATGTAAAACCTTATGCTTGCTGTTTGGTGCCTGAAAAGCGCGAGGAATTGACCACGGAAGGCGGCTTGGATGTAGCAGGTAATCAATCCCGTATGCAATGGGCTTGCGAACAGCTTGCCAGCGCAGAGATTGAGGTATCGCTGTTTATAGCGCCCGATCACGCCCAGATTGATGCCGCTAAAGTAGCAGGTGCGCCCGTTATAGAACTGCATACCGGAAGTTATGCTGAAGCAAAGACTTCTGCCGACAAGAAAGCAGAACTGGATCGAATTCGGCAAGCTGCGTATTATGCCAATAACATCGGCTTACAAGTTAACGCCGGGCATGGTTTACATTGCTATAATGTTGAAGCAATATGCCGGATACCTGAAATAGTTGAGTTGAATATTGGTCATGCCATTATTGCCCAGGCACTGTTTTCAGGATTGGCGCAGTCAGTCAGGGATTTAAAACAGATTATGGTCAATGCAAGAGCGCAATTAACTATTAAATAAGAACCATGCAGCTTGAATTCTTTCAGTTAACAAACGTAGGCGATAGGGAAGCCAATCAGGACGCTATGGCGCATATCGTCGAAAATGATTTTGCCTTATTTGTTGTCGCTGATGGCTTGGGTGGACATCAGGCGGGTGAAAAAGCATCCCAATTTTTCTGTCAGGGCATGCTTAGCTGTGCAAAAACCTATAGTAAAAAAATCGCGGAGAATCCTGTTGATGTTTTTTCGGCCTGGATTAAGGATGCCATCAATGAGATGAAGGTTTTATTTGCCGATGACCACATTGCAGACCAAGCACATACGACGTGCGCTATCCTCTATTTGGATGACCAACGGACTATGGTGGCGCATTGTGGGGATTCCAGGGTTTATAGGTTGAATCCAAATGAAATTTTATGGCGAACACGCGATCATTCCGTCCCCGAGGATTTATTGAATGTCGGTTTAATAACCGAGGAAGAATTGGCGCACCACCCTGAACAAAATCATCTTACCCGTAGCATTAATGTGAATAAGGCGCATCCTATAGATATTAAGTTGTTTCCGGCGATAGAAGAGGACGAGACCTTCGTGCTGTGCAGCGATGGTTTTTGGGGACACGTAAAACAAGATGAACTGTTACAACTGGCTGCTTTTGAGAGCAATATAGATCGTCTTAGCCGATTGGCGATGCTATCCGTTTACCGCGCCAACGGGAATAGCGACAATGTTACTGTGATGTCGATTAGATGTCGAAATGGTAGCTAAGCAAGTGGTTTTTGCTTAGCTTACATTATTGTGCAGAAAATCCGTGCTTTTCCATGCGATAAAGCAGCGTGTCCCTGGTCAAGCCAAGCAGCCTTGCGGATTTGCTTCGGTTACCCTTAGTCATTTCCAAAGCTTGCTGGATTAAACTGGCTTCTAGGTTATCCAAATCCAGCCCAGCGGACGGGAGAGTAAATTGAGGCAGATTAAGGATTGGGAGATTTGCATTGAACTCGGATGGCAGGTTTTCGGGTTCTATGAATTTGCCAGCCAATAAAATGCAAAGCCGTTCACACAAGTTCCGTAATTCACGAATATTGCCCGGCCAATTATAGGCTTTGAGTGTTTTTAAAGCTTTATTGCTGAATTCTGGAGCTTGCATTCCATGCTCACGTTCAAACAGTTTCATAAAGTGCTTTATCAGAAGCTCGATGTCGCCAAGACGTTGGGCTAACGGCGGCAGATTTAAAGGCACTACATTTAACCTGAAATACAAGTCGCGCCTGAACGAGCCATCAGCGATTTGTCGGTTTAAGTCAGAATTTGTGGCAGCAATAATACGCGCATCGATGGTATAAGGCTCGGTGTCGCCGACGGCAAGGCACTCGCCGGATTCAATAAAGCGCAATAACTTTGCCTGGATTGAAACGGGTAAGGAATTTATCTCGTCGAGGAATAAGGTGCCGCCATCTGCTGCTCGAAATAGCCCCTGAGTGTTACCCGTAGCGCCCGTGAACGAACCTTTACGATGACCGAACAATTCCGATTCGATCAGGCTTTCCGGTAATGCGGCGCAATTTAAAGTGATGAAAGGCTTATTAGCCCTGGAACTCGATTGTTGAATGGCATTGGCAAGAATTTCCTTGCCGGTGCCGGTCTCACCATTCAGTAATATAGTTACATCAGTGGCGGCCGCTATCCTGGCGCTACGGATTAACGCATCCAATGCGGGGGATTGACCTATGATCGCTTTAAAATGATCCACGACTGCCTCTCTAATGTGTTGTATGCGTAGTTATTATAGCCATTGGATTAAGCCAAGGCATGGCGGCCAGTAATGCAAGAGCTATCATGAACAGGCCGACTACCTGTTTGAAGCGCTGCATTCTCGATAACCGCGTCAGTACGCTGGTCATTATACCTACACCCATAACAGCAGGTAAAGTACCCAAACCAAATGACAGCATGGTCATGGCGCTTTTACTGATATCGCCTGTGGTTAAGGCAAGTGCCAGGGCGGTATAGACTAA
>PMDM01000480.1 GCA_003155565.1 Methylococcaceae bacterium
GCTTGGTCAAAACACGCGCCGTGGCTGCTTCTTCCGTTTCGGGAAGGATTACATCCACATTGACAACATTGTTAGGCTTAATCGCCGTCTCGGTTGTAGGTTTCTTATTCGTTGCCATATTAAGCCCATTTTGAGTGTGTTATTTTCTGCATAAACGCCTAGCTGCAAACCTACAAAACCTACAAAACCAGTTTCGTAGGTTTTGTAGGTTGCTACGTAGGGGTATTTGGTAAATATTTAGGGTGTGCCTGATAACGGATTGAAGGCCGTCCCCCCATCGCTGAACCGGACAAAGTTACCTGCCTAAGCCAACCATATGCAACCAATCGGTTCAATGTCGCCTTAACGATTTCAAACGTATCTAATCCCGTCCAGCCGCCGCGCAAAATATCGCCAGGACTAAAATCGTTTTTCAGTTTGCCCGATTCAATCTTATCCAGAATCGTTTTTGCGTTTGCATTAACCGGGTCGAGTGCCGCGCCATAAACCCGCAAGGCATGGCTTTTAAGGTAATCGCCCCAGGCAATAGCCTTTGATACCGCATCAACGCCCACTATTGGGCTATGGCTTTCATCATCTGCCAGGTGAACCAAAACCGCTAGGCTGGGTATCAGTGACTTGTATTTACCGAAATGGGATTCAATGGCGGGTAGTATGTCATCCGCCCTTAGTTCTTGGTGCAAGCCGCAAAACCAAGCATCAAATAACTGTTGTGCTGCGCCATCAAACCGTGCGGGTTCGCTAAAACCCTGCCACCCTGCTAGCCGTTCAAACACTGCAAAGGCTTTATTTTTGGCTTCTTTGTCAGGCCATTGGTCTATGTGCTGCCAGTCGGTCAAATCAGGCCATACCATCAACTGAAAGCGTTGAATCATGCCGTCATCGCCAGTTGCACCCTTAGCCGCTTGGTTCAGGTAAGGCCGCAATACCCCAGGCTGGATATTACCCAAAATCGCAAGGCAAAGGCTTTCAATATCAATCGTACCACGCCCTATGCGGTCATAGGTATAACGGCCTAAACCATTAAAACATTCAAGGTAAAACGCCCGGTCGTTGCTCCTATCCTCCCGGTCGATAGTTTTCAGGAATCCGCTGATTTCATCCCGATACAACATTAAACCGTTAGGGTTTTCGTTCAATAATTCGCCTAGCTTTTCAATCGTTGCGTCATTGACAAGATAACGGGCGCGGGTAGGGTTGTCGGGTTCTTCTGGATTCTCAAGTAATACCTGTTTAGCCGCCGCAAACTTCTTATCCTTGATGAGTGTTTTTGCCTGATTTTCCGCTAACTTACGGCCTTCCTTATTGATGAAGTCTTGCGTTTCATTATCTGCAAGTGCTAAGTCGTAGGCTTCTTTTGCCTTGATTTCTAGCCTTTCCAGCGGCTTTAAGGCTTCACTGGTTGCAGGGGTTTTCATAGCAGAAGGCCGCCCGATATTCAGCCCGTTAAGGTTTGGACATACAGTCCAATCATCCTTGGCCTTTGGGTTAATAAGCCCTTTTTTACCGACAATTGCGGATAACTCCACCATCACAGACACCGCCACATAATCAGGTGGGCATTGCATACGGTGGGAAATATCAGTAACCCACGGCTTGAAGGCATCAGGCAATAAACCAAAGTTGAAGGCCAGGACGGGCTTTAGCTTAACGCTGATTTCTACCGGGTTTTCCTGCCAATCGCTAGAGTGCGAACCTACAAAACCTACTAAACCCCAATCATCCGGTACGGGCAGGGCTTTTTTGAGTTCTGCCTTTAATTCAGAAAGCACCCATGCCTTATCAACTTCTGGAAAGGGTTGATAGCCGTCCCAATCCGGTGAATGGGCTTGTAGCCAATCGACTATATCAACCTTATCTGGCAATCCCGACAATCGGGCAACCTTAACCACGGGTGGCGATTGTAAAGCCATCAAAGCCCGGTAAACGTCCCTAGCGTAATGTTTGCCTGGTTCGTCATTGTCGGGCAATAGGTAGGTATTCATAAACCCGCTTAAGGGTGTCCAATCGGCCTTATTAGCCGCTTGTGCGCCGCCTAGACTGCAAACGGCTGTTACCCCTAAGCTATGCAAGGCTGTAGCCGCTTTTTCACCTTCAACGATGAAAACAGTCTTATCTTTCGGGTGCGCTGCAAGCCTATCCAGGCCAAACAAAGGGCGCGGGGTTAAGTCGATACCCATACCAAAACCCGTACCGTTTGGCTTAAAAAAAGGGATTATTTCCTTACTGTCCGTGCCGTTCTGGTATCTGGCAACATAGCCTGTAGCCTTGCCTTTGGAATCCAGGTAAGCCCACGAATGGATTAGCGGCTTATTGTTGAATGTTGGGGGCAATGTCATCTTAACCCCCAATCATCCGCCAGCTTTGCCAGGGCATCAGAAAAATTAAGCCCGTGCAAGGCCATCGTGAAGGCGATAATATCACCGCCCTTCACATGGCAAGAAAAGCAGTTAAAACCGCCCGTTTCCATATTGACCTGAAAGCTGCCAGGGCGTTTGTCGGTGTGAAAGGGGCATAAGCCGCCAGAGTTCCAGCCCTGCTTTTTCAGAGGCGCGTTAGGTAGCTCGTGGCGGTAAAAGGCTAACGGGTTGATTGCATTTTTGATATAATTTGCATTAAGGTTTTGATTCTTCATAACCTTTCCCTGCCTGTCCTGTTTTGTGTGCGGGGGTTGCCGCCCCCGCCTCGAACCTTTGAACCGCGCCAATAAATTTATCAAGACGTTCGCCCAATTGGGTACGTAGCCCGTTCAAATCCTCTTGGTCGATAAAATAGCGTTTGTATTTTGCGCGTCTGCCCGTTTTGTCGTTGGTCAGCCCTTCCAGCCATACATCCGATATAGGCCAGTGCAACTCATTTCTAAGCACTTCAATCGGGCTTGAAAGCCGATAACTGGCAGTCCTGTTTTGAAAGTCACGGTGCGTAATCTGTTCGCCTAAAACCAAGGGCAGTAACGCTCGACCTATCAGGCTGTCATATTTTGGGAATATGGGGGCATCCATTATTTACCCCCTTGGTTTTTGCGGTCGATACAGTTAAAAAATTCCTGCTCATCAATCAAGATAATGCGTCCAACTTTCTTAAAGGCACTGGCAAAGCCGTTGCTGTCCTTATGAAAAATTAGGTGGCGTAATCCGCCCTCGGTAGGCCACTCAGGGTGGTAATCCTTCCACTTGGGTACGGGGATAAATCGGTTTGAAGGTTGCGATTGCTGAATCTCAGCGAGTGCTTGTTGTGGCATTTTGATAACTCCATTCATTCAAGGTGAATTGCAATAAGCAGTTGTGGCTTATTGCTGGAGCTAATTAAATATGAATGAATTTGCCGCTAAACTTACCCAGTAAACAAATCTCTCATCGGTAAGCTTCCTGGTAAATATTTCTTAATATGGCGGCTTTTTCTTAAGATTTGAAAGTGTTTTATCTAATGTGCTGCGTTTGAATGTTTGCTCGTTTCCATAGCCAGAACACCAACAAATCTGATTACCAACCACTTCTTGAATAATATTATCGGTATCGTGGTTTGTGTGGCGTTGTTGAATTTCGTTCCAAACTGCTTGGGCAGTTTTACGCTTTTTCTTACCTGCCAAAAACAGATATACACGCCAGATAAGCTTATGTAGTTGGTTTTCTTTTTTACCATTTTTGATGCTTCCAATACCTTTATTCTTTGCAGCTTCGGCTTGTGGCTGTGTGTCGCCGGGCATCAGGTGTGCCACGGAATAGCCTTTACTTTTTGCCCACGCTATCCAGTTTGCGGGGGTGTCATGTTCATTAATCGTGCCAACCTTAACGGATGAGGCGGCTATGCCTAATGTGCGTTCATAGACACGTACTATTGAACTAAACCTATCCCTTCCTTCGCAATTGTGAGGTAAATCCTTTGCTTCTTCTGCCAATCTATCCAAGCAAACAGGATAGCCAAGGGTTATCAGTTTGCAAGCCAGTTTAATTCCCCATGAATCGTATAAAAACCATTCATCAGGTTCAGGTTGCACGAATCCACTGGGAATCGGTTCGCGGCCTGTGGGTAGCGGTTTGTCAGGGTCAAACACTGGGGCAAAAGGATGGTTAATCAAAAACTGATAATTGGAATCGGGTAATAAATGTGCTGGAATTGTTCGGGTTGCAATTAGTTCGCTTTTATCCTGACTAACTTCGCCATCAATCCCCACAGCCTTTGATTGCGGCTCATCACCCTCAAGCCATAATTGCAATAAACAGCCATCCGGTAAACGCTGATTGGTTTTTTTTAGCCAAGCCTTAAAGTCATCACGATGAATGGTTAGCCTGACATAAGAGCCGCCTAGCCAGCCGGTATTGCTTATATCATTGAAATCGCATTTATCTACCTTGATATAGCCCGCGCCATTGCCCTTTTCTTTTTCCCAAGGTCGCTCTCTTTTATGGACGATTGCATTAAGTTCACCATCCCGTACCGCTTTGATTAATATTGTCTCTAACCCACAATCCCCAGTTGTAATTAAAGGATTAAGATTTTCATCATATCGCCATAAATCAATNNCTAGGGTCTATCAAATACTTTTCAAGGGCTTTAATTGGCTTACAGGCTTGACTTCCTGGGGCATCATCCCTACCTGTTTCGGCTTGCGCCCCATCTTTCTTAGTACCCCGCCATAACGAGGCTAAAAAGCGAATATCTTGTTTAAGCCTATCTGGAATGTGCGAAAAAGAATTAGCGTTAGAATTACAATCATTTATAAGTCCATGAATATCAGCCTCGGTAAAACCCTCCTCCCCATCGAGTAACCGATTTCTAATAGATATAAACCTGTTTTTTTCGACTTCTGTTATTGAATTAGGCGGGTAGCCTAGAACGCCATCATATGGAACTTCATTTCGTTGATTTAATTCCTGCAAAATTGTTGATAAAGACTTATTCAAGTCATCATCATTCGAGTCATCACTTAAAAAATCAATCATCACACACCCCCAAATATCTTTGCATTCATTGAAGCAACCACATTGCTTACATGCCCATCCGATAGGTGCGCGTACCGCTTGACCATTTGCAGGGTTTTATGGCCTAACACTTCGGCTATCTCAGCCAATGACGCGCCATTCATGGCAAGATATGAAGCCGTACAATGTCTCAAGTCGTGCCAAGTAAATTCGGTTATTTCAGCGTTCCTTAACGCGCCAGCGTAAGCCTTGCGTAAATCAATAGGTTNNCATGCCAGTGAAAATCAGTGATTGCCGCCGCTTTGAGTGCGGTATCAAAGGGCTTGCGTAAGTCTATCGGCTTGGTTTTGTGGACAGTGCCAGGAAACAGCAAATCGGTATCAAGCCGCCTTACCTTAGCATGTTCGCGTAACAGTTCCAGCCCTAACCCTGCCAAGGGTACGCGCCGCCGTTCGCCGTTCTTGGTTTCATGCAGGATTAGGTAGCCGTCCTTAAGGTTTACGTCCTGCCACTTTAAGCCCATCAATTCACCTTGCCGCATTCCGGTGGACAGTGCCAGGATTACGCAAGGATAAAGCCAGGGGTTTGATGATTCCTTACAAGCGGTTAACAGCTCGGTGCGTTCGCCGTCATCCAGAAAGCGCACCCGACCGCGTGATTCTTTGAGCTTCTTGACTTTCCGCATGGGGGAATCTTCCAGCCATTGCCAATCATTGACCGCAATGGTGAAGGCATGGGACAAAGCCGCCATATAACGTACTACGGTGGCAGGGCTTCTTTGCGTGTTTCGGTAAGTTCCCCCACTTGCCAATTCATCGCGGCATTGCACAATCATGGATGGGGTTATATCAGAAAGCAGGTATGCCCCGATTTTGTCTTTCCACCATTCAAGCTGCTGTTGCTGCTTAACTGCTTGCTTTGGCTTGGTAGGCAATACGTCTTTAATGTACCTGTCTACCAACTCGGCTAAGCTGTGCTTTTTGGCTTCGGCTGTCTTGAAGTGCCTTCCCTCCCTGATTGCCGATTCGGTAGCCGCCGCCCATTTTTTGGCATCGGTTAATCGTTGGAAGGTGGCGGTTTGGGGTGGATAACCTTTCAGCCGGATTTTTACTCTGTAGCTGGTTTTGCCGTCTTGGGTTTCCCGTGTTTCAAAGTTTGCCATAATGCCCCC
>PMDM01000289.1:0-1716 GCA_003155565.1 Methylococcaceae bacterium
TCATTAAATGTAACCTGTCCATACTCTATTCCACTTGACGGAATAATATATTGTGCTTGGCGGTTATTCTCTTTGCTAGTGGAATATGGGAAAGTATAACCATCCCCACCGCAATCGTGCGATACGGATCAAGCCCACTACCCTTAACTTGGAGAACACTCATGAACAGAATCACCCTTCCTACCCCAGAGCAAACCCCTGCCGCCACTTTGCCATTGCTGGATGCCGTTAAAAAGCAACTGGGTGTTGTGCCTAATTTAATGAAGTTGGTCGGCAATAGCCCAGCCGCCTTGGAAGGCTACTTAAGCCTCAATGGTGCATTAAACAAAGGGGTTTTGGATGCCAAAACCCGTGAACGCATTGCCTTGGCCATTGCCGAATTCAATGGTTGCAGTTATTGCCTTTCTGCCCACACATATCTTGGTAAAAACGTTGCAAAGCTGGATGATGCTGAAATCGCGGCGAACCGCAACGGCAAGTCATCCGACCCTAAGGCGGCGGCTGCCGTCCACTTTGCCACCCGTGTGGCACTCGAACGGGGACATGTTGCAGATGCCGACCTCAATGCCGTCAAGGCGGCGGGTTACAGCCAAGCTGAGATCATTGAAATTGTCTTGCATGTTGCCTTGAATACCTTGACCAACTATATCAACGAAGTTGCCCAGACCGAAATTGACTTCCCTAAAGTGGATGTGAAAAAAGCCGCTTAGGGGTATTGTAATTAATAACCGACGATGCCTCATCGCCGGTTCCTTAGGGAGAATTGATATGGCCACTGCATTTGCCGAACTTGCTTTTACCCCAAGCGTAAAAGCTGCCCAGCGCTACTATGGCAGCCGGGAGAAAAATAGCCGTTTTGAACTGGCTGAAGAGGCTCGAAACCGGTTGACCAAATATGAAGCCGCATTTATTGGGGAGCGCGACAGCTTTTATCAGGCTACAGTGTCCGAATCAGGCTGGCCTTATATCCAGCATCGGGGCGGACCAAGGGGCTTCTTAAAAGTGCTGGATGATCGCACCATTGGTTTTGCAGATTTTCGCGGCAATGTTCAATATTTAAGCGTCGGCAATCTGAATGCAGATGACCGGATATCGCTTATATTGATGGATTACCCCAACAGGCAACGCCTAAAAATATGGGGACATGCGCGCATTGTCCATGAAAATGACGACCCAGAATTAATGGCAAAGCTTGAGCTACCTTCTTATCGGGCCAGTGTTGAGCGCGGAGTCGTTATCCATATTGAGGCGCTCGATTGGAATTGTCCGCAGCATATCACTCCGCGTTATACCAAAGCCGAAATGGATAGCCTGATCGCTCCGTTATTGGAAGAGATACGGTTGCTCAAATCACAAGTTTCTGCAAACGGAGGGCATACAGGCACTGCCTAACGGCATCGCAATGTCAGGAATGATGTTATTTGGATATATCCGCTTAGGGAATACACTATGAAATCACCCCAATAACTATTCACAATTGACCTTGGAGTTAATAATGACCGTAAGCACTGAATCAAGGCCACCCTTTCCGCCCTTCACCCATGAAACNNGATAGCCAGTGGCGGAATCGTGCCGAATTCCCCGTTGGACGGGATCAAATAATCGAATTCTTAACACGCAAATGGGCGCGGGAATACGAATACCGCTTGATTAAGGAATTGTGGGCATTTGAAGGCAACCGAATTGCCGTGCGTTTTGCCTATGAATGGCATAATG
>PMDM01000289.1:1751-2791 GCA_003155565.1 Methylococcaceae bacterium
CGTTATGCCAGCATCAATGACCTGCCCATCAAGGAAACAGAACGGAAATTTCATTGGCCACAGGGTCGTCGTCCTGATATTCATCCAGGACTGAGCGATCTGGGACTTTAAAAAATGCTTAATCTTGGGATAGGAAAGCTTATTTGAGTGAGTGAAGGCCCGATCTTAACAGTCCAATTTGTACCCACAGGGGGGATTTGAACAAAACTATGCGATTTGGTTAAATAAAGCAAGTCAATTTAATAAAAACAATGGCTTATAATGTCCAAAAATGGCAATAATTGCATTGTTTGTGGAAGTAGGTGTCATGTCATTATCTTAATGATAATTCGCTAATTTAATTCAAAACCGCAATTTTATGTTCAAATATCCCCACCAACCCATGAGGGTGAAAAAATCATAAATATTGCGCGTAAGACCGAAGACGACCGATCGCTTCTTTTGAATCGGCAGCGCCATCGTTTGATTGTCCCAGGCATTTTATTGGGATTGCTTACGGGAATGGTCTCGGTCGGTTTCCATCTCTCCCTGGACTACGGGGAAGCGCTCCGAGCCCGGGTTATCAACTTTGCCCATCAACAACCTACCGACGGCCCTTGGATTACCATGGGTTTTGCCCTGGCCGCTGTCTTTCTTTCAGCAGGTCTGGCTATCCTTTTTTCACCAGAGGCATCCGGCAGCGGCATTCCCCATTTGAAAGCAGTCCTCATGGGCCGTCGGCCATTTCGTTGGCTACGGGTACTGGTGATCAAATTTATCAGTACAGTCGTCGCGAGCAGTGGTGGGTTAATGGTTGGTCGAGGGGGGCCTAACGTGCATATGGGCGGCGCAATCGGACAAGGGATAACTAACTTATGGCCTGACACAATCATTAAGGATCGTTCGGTAATGGTGGCTGCTGGCGGCGGCGCAGGGTTGACCGCCGCATTCAATTCGCCACTGGCTGGCTTGATGTTTACACTTGAGGAACTGGCCTCGCGATGCACCCCGTTCGAGTTCTTCGCCGCCGCCATCGCGTGCCTCACCACTGATATGGTCTG
>PMDM01000159.1:0-2357 GCA_003155565.1 Methylococcaceae bacterium
AAGCCCATACTGGATAGGTTTCTTAAATTGGGGACTCCGATTGATGAAGCCGCTCGATGCTGCCTAGTATCAATGGATTCTACCATCCGCAGTAATGCCAGCGTCGGGGCACCGGTAGAAATGCTAATTTACCGCAAAGACAGCTTTAGTTTTGATGNNAAACCAAACTGCGTGAAGCGATTGCTGCCTTGCCTGGCTTGGATAAAGAGTCCGTAAGACTCATGCCGGTTACTTTATAGAGCTATGGCGCTAATAACTCCTACTAATTGTATTTTAGTTGAGTATAGCCAGCTGATCCACAACTTATCCTGAATGATCTGGGTATATTTCAATGCTATATTCCGAATACCCTCATAAATTAACCAGAATTTATGGATCCTTAAGATTCAGATATGGACAAAACTAATTTTCCAGTCGTATGTCCTGCTTCAATCAAGCAATGCCCTTCTGCCGCTTGCTGCAAGGGAAGCTCTTGACCAATATGCGGTTTTAACAAGCCTTCAGCTATCCAAATAGCACATTGTTGCAATATTTGNNGCCAATCAACAAATTACGCATCCTGGCTTCGGTTAAATCCATCTCTCCCAAGCCCAATAAGGTGATTATCCGTCCAAAATGCGCGGTTGCATTGACGCTTTCTTTAAAAACCGCTGATCCGACCGTATCAAAAACCAGGTCAGCACCTTTGCCCTCGGTAAGATTTAAAACCGCGCTGACAACATCATTCCGGGAATACAAAATAACTTCATCAGCACCTAATGCTTTGACAAAATCAGCTTTCTCCTCATTACTCACGGTAGTAATCACCCTGGCTCCCTTGAGTTTTGCTAATTGTATGGCGACATGACCGACACCGCCTGCACCTGCATGGATAAGCACAGTCTGGTTTTTCTGCAAACCGCCCCGGTCATAAAGCCCACCCCAGGCGGTTATCAACACCAAAGGCAAGGCAGCGGCTTCGCTGAATGACAGGCTACTCGGCATCAAACTCGCCCAACGCTCTTCAAGCACATTGTATTCGGCATAATTGCCCTGCTCCCGACCCAAACCGCCATGACAAAACCAAACCTTGTCGCCCAGTTTAAACCGGCTTGCTGATGATCCGGTCTCCACCACTGTTCCAGCGCCATCGCAGCCCAAAACGGCGGGTAAGGGTTGATCGTAAAACACGCCATTCCGTCTAATTTTGGTATCTACAGGATTAACTCCCGCCGCAGCAAGTTTGACCTTGATGTGTGTGGGTAAGGTTATTTGGGGTTCGGGAATGTCCTGATATTTTAGGACATCTGGACTCCCTGTAGCTGTCATGACGATTGCTTTCATGGTGTATTGCCTGTGTTATTAATTTCAGTTAACAAAGCCTGATGTTTACGGGATTTTTATTTACCACGAAGAACACGAAGAAAAAATATATAAACTTCATGCTCTTCGTGTCCTTCGTGGTGGATTATAAGTTATTCCTCGGTCACCCATTGTTGTCGATAATCTTGATAAGTGTGCTGTTTTATTCGCCTTATCTGCTCACCATTGGTCATATAAACATCAGGTAAATTATACCCATTAAATCGGTTAGCTTTAACTAGACTGTAAGCGCCAACCTGTTTAAAAACAAGCTTATCACCGACTAACAGTGGCTGATTAAAGCGGTATTCCCCAAATAAATCGCCCGCCAAACAGGTGCTCCCTGCCAATATGACGGGATATAATCCCTCTGGATCATGCCCACACATTTCCGGTTGGCGTTGATATTCAAACACCTGGGGATGATGATTGACCGATGTATCCAATATCGCAATGGCTTTGCCGTCACTGTTAAAGCAATCAATCACGGTCGCCAGCAAATAACCCGCCTTGCCCACGACGGCATTGCCCGGCTCGATAAAGACATCCAAATTAAACTCGTTTTTTAGCCTGCCTATTAACTCGATTAAATCGCTGCTGTCATTGATTTGATCGAACAAATAGCCGCCACCCAGATTCAGCCATTCAAGTTCGGCTAACCTCTTACCCATGAAATGTCGTAGCTTATCCAAGGTTTGCATGAGCGGCGCGTAATCCGTCGCGGAAAAAACCGTATGAAAATGCAAGCCTTTAATTTGCTCGGCAATAGCAGCGCTAAGTACATCACTTATATCTGCACCCAATTTAGAATACAGCCGACAAGGATCGTAACGTTCGTCCACAGTAAAAGAAAGCTTCGGGTTAATCCTAAGACCAATTGATGTTTGGTTTTGGGCTACGCTTGCAACTTGCCGAAACTGGCTAATTGAATTACAACTGATATGGGAGCAAAGCAATGTCAGCTCATTGATCTCATCCGGCCTTATCCCTGGTGTCGTCAAATGAATGCTGCCCTG
>PMDM01000159.1:2368-3834 GCA_003155565.1 Methylococcaceae bacterium
AAGACCTTGCAGCCACTACGTTCCCGAAGAATCACTAATGCCTTCAAAGCCTTAAGCACCTCAGCCTCATCTATCACAAACGCTGGTGAGGTAGGAATGCTATCTTTTAAAGCCTGGATATCCATTAATGAAAACTTATCGCCTTGTACGTCAAGAAAACTGCGCTGGATAATACACGGAATTCATGCCAAAAGTGAGCAGGAATCCAATTCGATGGAATTTATCAAAGCTTGTTTGGCGGCGAGAAAAAGCCGCTTGTTCAGCTATAGTTAATAATTATCGGGTAAATTAACGGCCAGTAACCACTGCTTAGTGTCTTGTTTTGGGCTACACTAAACCAGAGAAAAGACTCTTTACCTACAAGAAGACAAATAACCCTATTATTTTTCAATTACTTACTACTTAGAGACCGTGCGATGATAAACAAAAAATTATTAGTGATAAGCCTAAGTTCGGTGCTATTAACAGCTTGTGTAACCGATCCTTATACTGGCCAATCCACTATCGGCAACGCTGCTAAGGGCGGTGGTATAGGCGCTGTTCTTGGTGCAGCAACCGGCACCGCGTTTGGTGGTAACGACCTTAAAAACGCTGGATGGGGGGCATTAGCGGGTGGCGCTGTGGGTGCTGCGGTGGGCGCTTACATGGATCATCAACAACAAGCCATGCAGCAATCATTGCAAGGAACCGGTATTGAGGTACAACGGACGGCTGAAAACACCCTTAACCTGACCATGCCCAGCAGCATTACCTTTGCCTTTAATTCATCTCAATTAACGTCTGACGCACAAAATGCGTTGAATTCCGTATCGAACATATTGAACCAATATCCTGCCTCGACCATTAATGTCACAGGTCATACCGACGACATCGGCAGCGATAGCTATAACCAGAAATTATCCGAGCAACGGGCAGCCAGCGTCGCTGCTTATTTAGCCCAGCATAACGTAAATTCTAGCCGCCTCGCCCAGCAAGGCATGGGTGAACGTATGCCTAAATTCCCTAATACCGACGAAAACAACCGTGGACAAAACCGGCGCGTAGAATTGGCGATTGTCGCCAATAATAATGCGGGCGCTGCTCAAGGTAATCAACAAGGCGCTCCCCAACAACAAGGCTATCCTCAGCAACAGCAGCAGGGATACCCACAGCAACAAGGTTATCCTCAACAGCAACAGCAGCAAGGTTATCCGCAACAACAGGGTTACCCACAGCAACAAAACTATCCGCAGCAACAAGGTTACCCACAGCAACAGGGCTATCCACAGCAAGGTTATCCACGCTAACGGCTGTACTTGAGATTAGGAGTGCGTAAATAATAGCTTATGCACTCCTTGCTATCAGCGGCTTTTTCACATTCCAATATGAATCCCCTGAACTCGGCGAAAATCAGTGTCTGCGGTAGAGCAAACTTCTTCCAAACGTTTTTAAACCCGTTGCATTATTGATTCGGCCTGTCGATGTTT
>PMDM01000228.1 GCA_003155565.1 Methylococcaceae bacterium
CCTGCTCCTCCCCGATCACGTGGTGCTTGCGCTTGCCCTCGACGGTGACCGTTTCGTCGTTCTTGATGCTGGTGGTGCGGTCGTGCCCGACGGTGCGGGTTTCGTCGTGCTCCACTTCCGTGGTCAGGTCCTTCTCCGCATGAATCAGAATCTGTTCGCTGCCCTTCTTATCCTCGAAGCGGATCTCGTTGTAGCCCTCGCCGCCCTTGCTGGAGTTGGTCTTGATGTAGCTCTTGGTCTTCTCGTCCGGCAGCGTGTAGGGCGGCATCTGGTCGGCGTTGTAGACCACGCCGGTGATGAGCGGACGGTCGGGATCGCCTTCCAGGAATTCGACGATCACTTCCTGCCCCATACGCGGGATGTGGATGCCGCCCCAGGTTTTCCCCGCCCAAAGTTGGGATACCCGAACCCAGCAGGATGAGTTTTCATTCTTTTTGCCGTAACGATCCCAGAAAAACTGGAGCTTTACCCTGCCATGCACATCGGTATAAATCTCTTCACCAGATGGCCCAACGACAACGGCGGTTTGTGGGCCTTGAACAATGGGTTTGTGGGTGATACGCGCCGCCCGGAACGGCGTTTTGCTTTCGATAGCAGTAAAATGATTGGAATAGGTTGTTCCACCACCGTCACCTGCTTCGAAGCTATCGCAACGGATGCTATGGTTTACGGAAACTACCAGATATTCCCGGTTTTGATCGTCCCGTGGATAGCCCAAAAGGGTGAATAAACCGCCGGTGATGAGTCCCCTGACGATACTTTGTCCTTGCGCTTGCTCGTATTGGGCATGCAATTCCTGTATACGGGTACGCGCATAGTTACGGCCATCCCCGCCTTCTACGTATGCGCCAGGGTAGTCGTATATCTCATGTGCGGCTTCATTGTGTTCCTTAGAAACTTTAGAATTAACCTTCAAATCCGCGCCTGGTTTGACGAAATCGTATTCATTCAACGCATACGCACATGGTTGAAGCTGTTTTTTAAGATGCCAGCCATTAATACACTCCTCATTGCGTAACGCGGTCTTATCGGGAGGGTAATAATGGAGCTCTTCGTAATCAGGGATGCTTTCATGGATGTGTGGGTCATCAACAAACAACAGGGTATGCTTGCCTTCTTCATGCTTATGGTAGTAATAAATCCCTTCCTGCTCCATCAGGCGGCTGACAAAATTAAAGTCGGTCTCGCGGTATTGGACGCAGTAATCCCATTTCCGGTAAGTGGCACTGGTGTTGTCTTCATACATCGCATAACCGAAGTCTTTGAACACTTCAAGGATAATTTCCGGTACGGTTTTATTTTGGAATATCCGGCAATCGGTTGTGCGTGTCAAAAACCACAACCAGGGATGCACAGTCGCAAAGTAACGGGCATAATGACCCTCATCGACGGCTTGCGAGATGCGGCTGACGTAGCCGTTAAAATAACGCTTTTTGTCACCAGCAAGATTAAGGCGAATGGTGACATTTTGGCCTAACAAGTCTTCGAATTTGATATTTTCAGTACTGAGCAATTCCAGGTCAATGACAAACAAACGACCCAATTCTTCTGTCATTGTCATATCGCGGATTAATAGCACGTCTTCCCCAAGTGGGGTGACGATTTCTATTTCACGATTTTTCTGTGTTACCGGCATAAAGTTAGCCTGATCAAGTCGTTTTATTTAGCACTGTGTGTTCCGCAATACAGTCACTGCGGTTCCGATTAAATCACCTGCTGTCCCATTATTCAAATTGATAATTAAATTCCCCGTCTTTTACCGAAATTCTTATGTTGGATATAGCTTCTCCTGCCATCATTTTTGTCAAGAATTCCTGGCTAATTGTCGGCAATAAGGTGTTGGTTAAAATTGCATCTACGACCCTGGCCCCGCTTTCAAGTTCAGAACAACGCCCACCAATTAACTGTATAACTTCATCGTCATACGTAAATGGTATGCCATGATTTATCTTGATCCTTTTTTCGATACGCCCCAGTTGCAGTTTGATGATCGCCTTAAGCATCTCATCGCTTAAGGGGTAATAAGGTATCGTCACCAACCGCCCCAACAGCGCGGCGGGGAATATTTTCAGCAAAGGTTCACGCAATGCTTTGGCTATCCCTTCCGGGTCTGGCATCAATTCAGGATCTTTGCACAGGTTCATGATTAAATCGGTACCTGCGTTGGAGGTCAAGAGAATAATCGTGTTTTTGAAGTCGATATAACGGCCTTCTGCATCTTCCATCCAGCCTTTATCAAATACCTGGAAGAATATTTCGTGTACATCAGGATGTGCTTTTTCCACTTCATCGAGGAGTATCACACTGTAGGGCCTACGGCGCACGGCCTCGGTCAGGATACCACCTTCACCATAACCGACATAACCCGGCGGCGAACCTTTAAGCGTGGATACGGCATGGGCTTCTTGATATTCGCTCATATTGATGGTGATGATATTTTCTTCCCCACCATACAACGCTTCTGCCAGGGCAAGGCCAGTTTCGGTTTTGCCGACACCGGAAGACCCGCACAGCATGAAAACACCGATGGGTTTGCCGGGATTATCCAAACTTGCTCGTGAGGTTTGCACACGCCGGGCAATCATATCCAGGGCATGACGTTGGCCTATCACTCTTTGATTTAAGGTTTCACCCAATTTGAGTATGGCTTCAATTTCATTTTTGACCATACGCCCGACAGGAATCCCCGTCCAATCTGCGATAACTGAGGCAATGGCCTGGCTATCGACAGTCGGAAAAATTAATGGGCGTTCGCCCTGAATTTGACTGAGCTGATTTTGGAGTTCTTTAAGTTGTTCCAGTAATTCAGCACGTTTGCTTTCATCTAGGGTTTCGGTTTCGATGCTTTCAGCATTATGCACCACTTGGTCTGCGCTGATGCTATCTGCAACCTGTTCCAATGTGCTTTGGGTGCCTTCTACTTTATTGACGACACCCCGTAGCTTCGCCCTTAAATCAAGGATTTGTTGGACTAACGTTTTTTCGTTTTCCCAGCGTTGTTCCAGTTCGGCTAGGCGTTGTTGTTCTTCCGCCAATTTTGTTTGGACATTATGTTTGCGTTCTTTTGTCACAATGCCTACGGCTGTTTCTCTGTCAATAATGCCTGATTCGACATTAAGCGCCTCGATTCTTCTGCGGCAATCATCGACTTCTGCAGGGACTGCATTTTGGCTGATAGCCACACGGGCGCAGGCGGTATCGAGTACGCTGACTGATTTATCCGGCAATTGCCGGTCAGGGATATAACGATGGGACAGCTTGACCGAATCCTCTAGTGCTTCATCCAATAACAGGATTTGATGATGTTTTTCCATTACGGATGCAACGCCCCGCATCATCAACAATGCTTTTTCCTCTGTGGGTTCATCAACTTTTACTACTTGAAAACGCCGCGTTAAGGCAGGGTCTTTCTCGAAATGTTTTTTGTACTCGGCCCAAGTCGTTGCCGCGATAGTCCTTAGAGTGCCACGCGCTAATGCAGGTTTAAGCAGATTGGCAGCATCACCAGTACCCGCAGCGCCGCCAGCGCCGATCAAGGTATGGGCTTCGTCGATAAATAATATGATTGGCTTTTCCGATGCCTGAACTTCTTCAATGACTTGTTTTAGACGGTTTTCGAATTCACCTTTCATGCTAGCGCCCGCTTGCAACAGCCCGATGTCGAGTGATCGCAGGCAC
>PMDM01000187.1 GCA_003155565.1 Methylococcaceae bacterium
TGCTTCTTCTATGTGGGCGCCCGCAAGCATTTCGGTTTCAATCAGGCCCGGCGCAACACAATTAACCGTGATGTGGCGCTTGCCCAGTTCCACCGCAAGTGCCTTGGTTGCACCGATAATACCTGCCTTGGCCGCGCTGTAATTAACTTGACCACGATTGCCCATTATGCCGGAAACCGATGACAAAGTGACGATACGGCCCGGTTTGCGCCGCCTTATCATAGGCATAATGACCGGCTGCAAGACGTTATAGAAACTGTCAAGATTGGTATGGATTACAGAGTCCCACTCCTCGCCAGTGAGGGCAGGGAAGGCATTGTCAGCCGTAATGCCAGCATTGCAGACCACACCATAATATGCGCCATTCGCTTCAATATCCTGGATGATTTGTTCGGCACTTTGGGTACGGTCGGCAATATCAAATTGCAACAGCCTTGCCGATTGACCAAGTTCTTCAATTTCAATTATTACTTCCTCAGCTAACGCCTTCTGGCTATGGCAATGCAGCACCAAATCATAGCCTTGTTTAGCCAGATATAATGCGATTGCCCTGCCTATGCCCCGACTGGAACCGGTGACTAAAATTGTTTTCATCATGGGCTGGTTTCTAGTTTGAGTTCTATAGGGGGTTGATAAACATTCAGGTTGGCGCTGATTTCAATCCCGGCTCCGTGAATTTTACAATCAAAAACCCCCAATTTGTCGTCATGTATTACATTTTTTACTTGTATGGTCAGAGCAGTGCCAACGGCAAAACTGGCGACATTACTGGTATAACGGCGCGTACCGAGTAAAAATCCAAGTTTTATGGTTTCTCCCGCCAGTTTCGATTTAATGCCGGCATAAGCGGCGACCGCTTGTGCCATATATTCAATACCGACCCACGCAGGTACGGTTTTGTCATTGCCCAGCAGTCCGTCATCACGGACAAGCAGTTCGACAGATAAGGTGTGTCCGTCGAAGTCAATAATCCTGTCCAGTAATATCATGCGTCCGCTATGCGGAATGAATCCGGCAATATCAGTATAATCTATCAAACTAAAGTTTCTCCGAATCGGTTCATTGTATTTCAGGAAAATCCGTATCACCTGTATTCTATTTTTCTAACTGCCGATTAGTTACTTATGTTTTTGCAATCACAATGGACACATTATTGCCGCCAAAGGCAAAGGAATTGCTCTGGCAAACCTGAATGCTACGGCCTAGATGCCCGCCTTTTTTAACCAGATTCAATGGCGCTAAACTGCTATCCGGTTCATCATCGTTAATATTGGGGATTAATGCCCCATGTCCGTTTTCAGCCAGCAGCATCCAACAGAAACCTAGTTCCAAGGCCGCCGCAGCACCCAAAGTATGTCCAGTCATGCCTTTGCTGGAACTGGCTGCTGTGTGGCTTCCGAATAAGGCATTAACAGCTTTGCTTTCCATAGCATCATTTAAAACCGTGGCTGTACCATGCAAATTCAGGTAATCAACTTCATCCGGTAGCTTCCCTGCATCTTGCAAGGCTTTTTGCATCGCTGTAATGACGGCTGTGCCGGCTGGATCAGGTGCGGAAAAATGGTAGGCATCGCTGCTTGCGCCTATGCCCAGTAATTGCACAGAGCTTGGCTCCTTGCTCAAGACAAAAAGACTTGCCGCTTCGCCGATATTGATACCGTTACGATGCAGTCCAAATGGCTTGCAATACCCGGTGCTGAGGGATTCAAGNNCGCATAAATCAAGATTAATCAGGCGACGGGCTGAAGCAAATGCCTTGCCGCTGGATGAACAGGCCGTGGAAATGGTGTAGGCGGGGCCAGTTAAGCCTAAATAGGCGCTAAGAAAATCGGCCCCTGCACCCATTTGTTGTTGTTTATAATGGAATTGATCGGGTAGGGCTGCGTGTTCTGCCTGATACGTGAGCGCCAGCTCGGTGTTTCTCACGCCAGAGGTACTCGTCCCCAACACAACACCGATACGGTCAGCGCCGAATTTCGCTATCATCTTGTTTACTGTTACGTTGATCTGGCTTAACGCAGCCAATAACAACCGGTTATTTCGGCAATCGTAGACACTTAAATGTTGACCTATTTCGGGTAATTCACCGTCACATTGTCCAACGATGGTTGTAGGGCCAAACCTATCCGTTGCCATTAAGCCGGAGCGATCACCGGCCAATAAACGAGAAATAATCTCAGTCCTGGAATTTCCGACCGCACACAATAGCCCTAAGTCATTCAGGTACAGATTCATAACTAATGGTTTTGATATGCAACTGGTAGTGAAAGCGATGGTTGGTGAGCGTTACCGATTTAGCCCATACGGCATCTGGTTGCAAATAATCGACATCTACTCGCCGTTCATTGTTGTAATACAAGCGGCGATGATGGTTATCAGCTTCCAAACGCCATTGTTGGGGCAATATTTTCTGTAATTCTGCCTGCGGCCAGTACACCAGTTGCAAATCTTTTATAATGAATTCTGGGGAAAAGCTATCCGGTAATAGCGGACTTTTATCCAGCGATAAGGTTTTACCGTCATAGTTTAAGTCAAACAAGCTGATGCCATCGTTACTTAGCCCCGCTATCGCGATATGTTGCTTATTCAGTTCCAGTACACACAGCAGGGTTTCCTGCCGATCAGTCCAGGTCGCCGTTATTTGTTGTACGATGCGCCTAGCAGGGCCTAGCGGAGATGCCATCGGTATCAGTTCAGCGGGTTCATAATAGTCGGTTGATGTTAGCAACGCACAGCCGCTTAAATAAGCCAGCATAGCTAAAAATGTTAGAAGCTGTATAAAAACGTAGCTACCCCTTGCAGAACAAGGCACGAAAGGGTGAATGGGCGGAGTCACAGGAATTTTTGAGTCCTTTTACAACGCCATCATGGATGGGTGCAGTAATTTTTGAACGGCTTTTTAGCCCTCACGGCATAATTCAACTAATATATCCAACCTGGAACGGGCATTTTTGACATAAGGATTCGCTTCATCCCATGCATAACCCGCCAATATCGAGCAAATCATCGCCTTGACTTCAGGCAGTTGATTTTGATGAAAAATCACATCCTGAAAACGCCCGTCATACCAGGCATCGACAAACACGCGAAAGGTATTGACACCGCGCTGCAAGGGCAGGGCATAGTCGGCATTCCAGTCCACGGATTCCCCCTTAAATTGGCGATCTATTTGTGCCGCAGCAAGGCTCGCTGACTTCATCGCAATCGTTACGCCGGAAGAAAATACCGGATCCAGAAACTCACCCGCATTGCCTAATAGCGCAAAACCCTTGCCGTACAGGCATTTTACATTGGCCGAGTAACCAGTAATGGCATTGATTTTGTCATCAAACACAGCATTTTTCAGTACCTTACGCAAGTTGTCATCCTGATTCAGGAGATTTTTCAACACGGTATCGTTACTGTCCGACGACTGATAAAAATCCGCTTCGGCAACCACGCCGACACTGCTACGACCATTGCTGAACGGAATTAACCAGAACCAGACATCCTTATGTTCGGGATGCACGGTAATCAATATCTTGTTTCTGTCAAATTGTGCTTCATCAATACGGTCTTCAATATGTCCAAACAGGGCTTTCCTGACCGGAAAACCGGAAGGCGATTCCAAACCCAGCAAACGCGGCAAAATACGCCCGAAACCGCTGGCATCAAGGACAAAATCGGCTTCATAGTGTGTCACGTTGCCAGATTCGTCACGCACTTCCAGTTTTGGTTTGTCGCCGGAAAAATCAACAGCAGTCACTTCCATTTGCCAGCGTATATCAACCCCCATCCTAGCGGCCTCATTGGCAAGAATTTCATCAAACCGGCCACGCTGAACTTGAAACGTAGTCCCCATGCCGCCGCTAAATTTGTCTTCAAAATTAAATTCCGTGTGCTGATCCCGGTACACAAAGGCAGCGCCATTTTTAAACTGAAAACCCGCATTAACAACGGCATCCATCATGCCGGCTTGTTGGATGAATGCCATACACTGGGGCAGTAAGCTTTCGCCAATGCTGAATCGTGGAAACCGCTGACGTTCCAGGATGGTGACCTCATATCCCAGGTTCTTTAATAACGCACCGGCAATACTGCCAGATGGGCCGGCACCAATGATAATAACTTTACGCATTTGATAATGTTCTATTTATGGGTATCTTGAGGCCAGCTCTTGTTTCAAAGCGTTTTAACTAAAGGGATTTCTCTCATTAATGTAACTACTAGGAATGTCACTACTGTAGGTGCAAGATATTGTACATCAAATTTATCAGGCCACTATCCAATTTGGTGCACTGTGGGTCGATGATGAAGACGCACCATTTGCTTAGCTGTAGCGACCTACAAATATCCGCTTTTTCGGTACACATTAACTGCAAATATCCAACCCATTCGACCTGTAATGGTTTAATTAAACAGGACACTTCTTAAGGCAGATTTATAATGTCATAAGAGGTGAAAAATGAGTGCCAAAAG
>PMDM01000378.1:0-2492 GCA_003155565.1 Methylococcaceae bacterium
CCCGCAGTTGGTGCAATTGCGCCAAGCCCAGTTTATCGGCACGGTTGATGATAATGGTGTTGGCGCTGGGAATATCAATGCCACTTTCTATGATGGTGGAACACAGCAGCAAGTTAATACGCTGATGATAAAAATCCATCATGATGCGTTCCAGATCGCGTTCTGCCAATTGCCCGTGGGCAATCGCTATACGGGCTTCCGGCACGAGATTCTCCAGATCAACAGCCATTTTCCCCATGGATTTGACATCATTATGTAGGAAAAATACTTGCCCACCTCGCTTAATTTCACGCTGACAGGCTTCCTTGATTTGCGCGTCTACCCACTCGCTGATAAAGGTTTTGATGGCGTGGCGGTTAGGCGGCGGACTGGCAATAATGGATATATCCCGCAGACCGGATAAAGCCATATTGAGCGTACGCGGGATGGGCGTTGCGGTTAAGGTCAACATATCCAGCGAATGCCGCAGCTTTTTGAAGTGTTCTTTTTGGGTGACACCAAAACGGTGTTCTTCATCAATAATCACCAAACCCAGCGCTTTATAGCGTAGGTCTTTGGACAACAGCTTATGTGTGCCGATAACAATATCGACTTTACCCTGCTCCAAATCTTCCGTAATTTCTTTTTGTTGCTTGGGAGAAACAAACCGTGACATCACTTCTACACGCACCGGCCAGTCGGCGAAGCGGTCACGAAAATTCTGGTAATGCTGTTGAGCCAGCAAGGTAGTCGGCACTAATATCGCCACCTGCTTACCGCTTTGCACCGCAATAAAAGCGGCCCGCATGGCGACTTCGGTTTTACCAAAGCCCACGTCGCCACAAATCACCCTGTCCATAGGCTGTGGACTCACCATATCTGCCAATATTGCTTCAATGGCAGTTTGTTGGTCTGGCGTTTCCTCAAACGGGAAAGCATCGGCAAAGGCCAGATAATCGGCATCTTGGACCAGAAAAGCATGGCCTTTTTGCACGGCCCGTTGCGCCTGGATGTCCAGCAGTTCGGCAGCGACATCCCGTATTCGGGCAATCGCCTTTTTCTTGGCTTTACTCCACTGATCGCCGCCTAATTTATGCAACGGCGCATTTTCTGGACTTACGCCCGTATAACGGCCAATCACATGCAATGAAGAAACCGGCACATACAATTTGTCGTTATTGGCATATTCCAGTGCCAGGAATTCAGCATCTATGCCGCCGATTTTCAAGGTATGCAGGCCTAAGTAACGGCCAACACCATGCTCCTGATGTACAACCGGCGAGCCTATCGTCAATTCATTCAGGTTGTTGACGATATTTTCCAGCTCGTGTGCCGCTGACCGCCGTCGCCTGCGCCGTTGCTGGATTTTTTCACCGGACAGCAGGCTTTCCGTGATAATAGCAAGGGCAGGATTTTCCAGCCATACGCCGTGATCCATAGGCGCTACCGTAATAGCTGGAGAACTGTCCCCGATTAAAAAAGCCTGCCAGTTGTCAACTTGTTTTACGGTGATTTTGTGTTGCTTTAATTTGTCGATCAAGGCTTCCCTGCGCCCTGCTGACTCCGCTACGAACAAGATTTTTCCGGGACATTCTTTTATAAATTGCTGTAACCGTTGTGCTGGTTCGACTAGTTTGGCATCAATGGTTAGATCAGGCAGAAGTCGGCAATTGAATACCTTTTCATCAGCCTGAGCCGAATTGTCGAAGGCAATACGGGCAAAAGCGGCAATTTTTTGCGACAATTCCTCAGCCGATAAAAATAATAGCGCTGGCGCAAGCAAAGGCCTATCGACATCATATTTTCGTTGCTGGTGACGATCTTCCGCTTCTGCATAAAATGCCTGTGCGGTCTTATCAAACACTTCTGAAATCACCAATACCGCCGAAGCAGGTAGGTAATCGAATAAGGTCGCAGTTTGTTCCACAAATAGCGGCAAATAATATTCAATGCCACTGGGCGTAATGCCTTTGCTGACATCCACATACAAGGTATTTTNNATGCCTTTGCTGACATCCACATACAGCGCATTTTTAGGTGATGTTTCGGGGAAAGTTTCCCTGAATGCTTGGCGAAAATGTTTGATGGATTCGTCCGTAAACGGAAATTCACGCGCCGGAAACAACTGTATCTCGTTACAAAGTCCCAATGACCGCTGGGTTTCAGGATCAAATGTACGGATGGATTCAATTTCTTCATCAAACAATTCAATACGGAATGGGACTTTACTGCCCATCGGGAACATATCGACAATCNNTCCAGATTAAAATCATCGCCGACTTTAATCGCAAAACTGTTGGCTAGGACATGTTCTCTGGGCGCTAGTCGGTGCATCAAGGTCGTCACCGAAACCACCAACGCGCCACGTTTTACCTGTGGCAATAAAGCTAAGGTTTTCAGACGTTCTGAGATAATCTCTGAAAGCGGGGAAAACACGTCATAAGGCAGGGTTTCCCAATCAGGGAAGTGTAGGATGGGATGTTCGTCTTGCAAAAAAAACGCCAGCTCATGTT
>PMDM01000378.1:2517-2684 GCA_003155565.1 Methylococcaceae bacterium
GCTAGCCATTTAATAGTAGCTATAGGTAAGTTATTGATGTGCTTAAATTACTGAAGGCATCCAAAGCTAAATAAAATTTAGTACGCACCCAGCATCGAAAGGATTGAAATCACTTGGCGAATCACTTACATGATACAACCGCCGTATTGCTTAATTTTATAGAATAA
>PMDM01000233.1 GCA_003155565.1 Methylococcaceae bacterium
CGATGTCCTCGACGTCGTCGACGCGGTTCTGGTGCGAGTAGTTCATCGCGCCCGGATGGAATGCGGTGATCTGGTTGCCCGCTTCGTCTGTTGTTATATACGCTTGGCCGGTATAGCTATTATCCAGCACCTTGATAAATTCGCTGGACAGGCTGTTCTGCCCCAGCCATTGTGCATAAGGTTCAAAATCATGTCCTACCGCAGCCATGATTAAGGGTTGTTCGCCCAACAGTTTTAGGTTATAGGCAATATTGCCCGCACAACCGCCGTACTCACGTCGTAAAACAGGCACCAGAAATGAAACATTCAGGATGTGGACTTTTTCCGGCAGGATGTGGTTTTCGAATTTATCATGGAACACCATGATGGTGTCATAAGCCATAGAACCACAGATTAACGCGCTCATTGAATTCCTCGTAACAGTAAAATGGATGCCCAGGTGATTCCCGCCCAAACCAGCGATAACATGACGGCTGCGGAACCAATGTCTTTGGCTCGTCCCGACAATTCATGATGTTCAAGGCCGACGCGGTCAACGACCGCTTCAACCGCTGAATTGAGCAGTTCAACTAGCAGTACCAGTATCATGCTACCGACCAAGAGTAGTTTTTCAATGGTGGTCTCGCCCAGCCATAAGCCAAATGGCGTGGTGACCAAAAACAACAAGACTTCCTGCCTAAAAGCCGCTTCATGTTGCCAAGTTGCCTTGAAACCGTAATAAGAGAAAACGCAGGCATTAAGTATGCGCTTGATGCCCGTTACATTTTGGTTAGCCATTGTTGGTTATACGCTTGATTGGTGATGTGGTTGGGAGGATATATTTATTGCTTATTCGTCAATCATGCGCTGGTATTCTTCGGCGTCCATTAATTTGTCCAAGCCAGATAAATCATCGGCCTTGATACAAAAAAGCCAAGTGCCAAAGGCATCGTTATTGACGAGTTCAGGTTCATCAGCGACGGATTCGTTGATTGCCACGACTACACCAGAAACCGGGCTGAATAAATCCGATGCTGTTTTAACGGATTCGACGACCGCACATTGTTCATTTTGTGTAAGCCTGCGCCCCAGCTCAGGTAACTCTATAAAAACTAGGTCGCCTAATTCTTGCTGGGCAAAATCAGTGATCCCTACACGAACAGTTTGATCCTTTTCCAGGCGCACCCATTCATGCGATGGCGCGTATTTTAAATCAGTCGGCAAATTCGTCATTTAAGTTCTCAACAGCTTCAGTGTCTATATTAATTATTCGTTTAACTTTGGGTGTCGCTATTTTTATTCATTGGGATTGTTGCTAGGCATTATACTTTAAGCATCTCTTATTAACGACCTGTCTGTGACATGCTTTTTTCTTACAGCAATAAAATACCGCTAAAAGCCGTTTTGATGTTAGTGGCTAGCTTTGCTTTTACATTGGTCAGTGCAGATGACGATGGGGTAATAAAATCTCAGATGCAACGGCTAGGCGGTCAGCCAATAGTCGTTATCGATGCTAAAACCCAAGCTGCATCAGGGCTAAAGACAACGGTTGTTGAGCCAGTCCAGCACCAAACGGAATTCGAGGCAATTGGTAAAGTCATTGGCATACAACCTTTACTGGCACTAAGGGAGCGCTATCTGGTTGCTCAAGCCGAACTCAACGGCGCTAAGGCAAGGCTAAAACAGACAGGGCAAAGCCTTAAACGGCAGCAGGAATTATTTCGTAATGGTATAGCAGCCAAACGGTCTTTACAGGAGCAAGAAGCGCAAGGATCGGCGGATCAAGCATTGGTTGATGCCAGACAGATAAGGCTTATGGCTATCGCAAATGAAGCCAGTCTGATGTGGGGAAAAGAACTTGCCGAATGGGCGTTGTCTGATAAGGCTTCAAAATTAAAGGAGTTTGTATCGGGTCGTCAACACCTATTGCAAGTGACCTTACCTGCAAACAAACATCTGGCAAGCGAAGTTGATAGCATTCTTGTAGAATCCACTGGGCAGCATGGCAAAGCCCGTCCAGCCGCTTTAATTTCACGTTCTACCCAGGTTGATAACACCATGCAGGGCGAAAGCTATTTTTTTCAGGTCAATGATGTCGGCCTTAGCATGGGCATGAAAGTGGCGGCTTGGATACCAGAACCGGCACTGGGGCAGTCAGGGATTATTATCCCAGAATCGGCTTTAGTCTGGTATATAGGTCAGGCTTATGTCTATATTAAAGCCGCCAAAGATACGTTCGTCCGATGTGTTATCAAAGATTTTTCGATTACCCCTGGAGGCTATTTCATAAAAGATGATATAAAAGCGGGTGAGGAAGTCGTAACAACGGGCGGACAAATGCTGCTGTCAGAGGAGTTACGGGGGCAAATACCGGATGAGGATTGATTGCAATGCCGTTAAGCTAAGCAATTGGGTTCCTTCTCCCTTGAGGGAGAAGGTTAGGATGAGGGGGAATCTAAAAATATTTTCCTCTGTTTAATTCTCCTCACCCCAACCCTCTCGGCAATTGCTCCTGCATTGCCCTACTTACCTACATCCATGTAGGGATCCAGCAGGAGAGGGAGGTTTTTTCTTAGAATTTAATAACTATGTACACCATTACCAAAGAAGTCTATTTTTGCTACGGACACCGCCTGATGAACCATTCCGGCAAGTGCCGACACCTGCACGGGCATAGCGTAAAGGCGGCTATATCTATTGAGCAAGAAACACTCAACGAGCAAGGCATGGTTTGTGATTTTGCCGACATAAGGGAGTGTGTTGAGACTTATATCGACCAGCATCTGGATCATAATTTCCTGCTGCATAAGGATGACCCCCTTATCCCTGCGTTGATGGAAAACAACGAACGCTTTTGGGCGCTTGACGAACATCCAACCGCAGAAGTCCTGCGTAAGATGATTTTTCAACATCTGAAAGAGACTGGATTCAACGTATCCCAAGTTGTGCTTTGGGAAACTGCAAGTGCTTACGCTTGCTATAGGGAAGACTAACGTGCCATTATGAGTTTCTTAAATCCTATCAACAAGTCCCTGTGTCTGGAGCAAGTCTGTGCTTCTAATTACGAGAAGATTTTTCGGCTAATTCCTGAGTTGTGTACAGTCAAGGGCAATGCTGTTGGATTAGCGGCTAATAACACGACCTTACATCTGCAAATTATCGAGCAGACGGCTTATACGCTGACGATAGAATTAAGCCATTGCTTTAGCAATAAACCGGATGAGCTGCTGGAGCCTGCGGTAAGGATCAGGATTTACCTGGATGCACAATTGGCTGAAGTATTAAGCGACCATGCCAGACCTAATGTAACGCATGTTTTTAAGGATTTTGGCTTGTGCCGTGAAATCATGAACTACAAATGGCGGCTTAATTTTTTTCTGCAAAAGTGGCTAGATCATTGCCTGACGAAAGATTATCAGTTCACCACATAGTTCGTTTGGTTCATAAATTCAAGTTCGTAGTTCGTAGGCTGGGTTGGTAAACCCAGCTATCATCGGCAGTGCTGGGTTTCGTACCTCAACCCAGCCTACAACTTTACTTGAAGAAATCGGCTAAGGGGTCATCAGGATCATAGTTTGGATCTGGGCTTGGATCTTGGCTAGGCGCAGCCTGCGCCATCAATAAGTCAGCCAATTCAACAAGCGGCATCGGTTTATGGACTCCATAGCCCTGGGCATAATCCACACCAATCTCCTTCAAAATGGCGTGTATCTTCATGTTTTCAACGTATTCCGCAATCGTTTCCAGCTCCAGCGAGTGCGCGATTTCATTCATAGAGTTGACCATAACGACATCCGTCGGGCTATTGGCGATGTCTTTAATGAAAGAGCCGTCAATTTTTAGATAATCGACATCCAGGCTTTTCAGGTACGAGTAGGAAGAGTAGCCCGTACCAAAATCATCCAAGGAAAACTTACAGCCAAAATGCTTGATTTCTTTAATAAATCTTTTAGTAAAAGCGAGGCTACCTGCGGCCACGGATTCTGTGACTTCGAAGGTAATTTTTTCTGCCGGTACATCCTGTATGGACAGCCGATCCTTGAGGAAAGTCAGGAACTCTTCCGAATTGAGGGATTGTCCCGACAGGTTGATGGCAAAACCGCCTATTTTGTCGAAGCACGCCCGGTTTTCCATAATCCAACCGAACACATGTTCAACGATCCAGCGGTCAATTTCGGGCATGCGCTGGCAGCGCTCAACGGCGGGAATAAATTTATCGGGGACAATAATTCCCCCGACCTCATCTATTACGCCCAGCAAAATTTCATAATGGGAATGGCTATTTTTTGCAGGATTGATGGGGGCAATCATCTGGCAGCGGGCAAACAGGCGTTTTTCGGAGAATATCCGGTCAATACGCCCAGCCCATTCATGTATGTCGGTTTGTGTCTTTAGGCTTTCATCGTTTTCTTGATAAACACGGATACGGTTATGTCCAGCCCGGTTAGCGGAAATATTGACCGAGTCAGCCTTTTGCATCAGTTCCTCGGCATTGTATATGCCTTCGCTAACGGGTACCAAGCCAATGCTGACGCTGATCGTGTAGCTTTTGTCTTTCCACACAAAGTTTGTTTTATTTATCAAGTCCCGGATATTTTTGGCGGTTTCGTGGCCTTCATCAGCAGAAGAATTTTTCAACAGAAACCCGAAAGTTTTATCGCCCAACCGCGATACGATGCCATTTTTCCCCAGTTTATTGCTAACTGATTGCGCCACTTGTAGCAGTAGTTGGTCGCCGCCCAGTAAGCCGCAAACATTGGTGATAATGCGAAAATCTTCAATCTCCAGGTAGCCCAGGACATGCGTGGTGTTAAGGTCAGCTAGTTGTTCTTTAAGTAGATTGATGAACCGTTTTCGGTTAGGCAAATTGGTAACTGGATCGTGGGAAACGCTGTGTATCAACTTTTCCTGCATTTGCTGCAACATCGTGGTCGTCGCCCTATCCATTAAGGGCTCATCGAGGTTTTCAATTTGGGTGACAACGCCACTTTCCAGGAGTTCTGCAATTTCGCCCCGGGTAAGTTCCTGCCTTTTATAGCCGTCACGATTGACAAAAACGTAGACGGGAGGAGTCTCACCTATCCATATCAGGTTTAGTGGCTCAAAAGTCTCTTTTTCCAGGGAAAAGGTAAACCAGTCACCAGTTTCAAATTGGTCAACTTGAAGGAGCCAGCTATCTGAGATAAATTCATTGGCTGTTGTTCTAGCTTTGGGTTCAACAAAAGTCGTATCAATGGATTTTCGAACGCGGGGCGTACCCGTACCCAACAAGGTTGCGTTTAGCTCCTCTATGATATTGTTATGGACAAAGGCATTCGTACAAACAGAACCCAAGTTAGTATCGATATATTCCAATTCCATTTCAATGATGCTGTCTTGCTTAGTGGGCAGATTTTCCAGATCGGCATACCAGTCCAGCAGTTCATCAAGTACTTCAAAGTATCTTTGCCGGGTGCTGGGGTCATTGTCATTCAATTCTGTGATGACCAAAAGATGCTGCCAACCGGAATCTAGCAGTGACTGGATAACACAGGGTACAGCCTTGCCTGCTAGACGGTTATCTATAGCGCGTTGGATTTTCTGCCTTGCCTGTTCAAGTTTTTGTTTGCCTTCGTAGATTTCAATAACCCGGCGGACGTTCAATTCCCTGGATCTGGCGATAGGTGCGGAAATTTCTTTCAGTTCTTCATTGGCTTTGGCAAAGATATCGGGATTAGTGATGGATCCCTGGGCAATTCTGGACACCAACTGATCCAGGGCTTGCTTGACTTGGGTGTTTTTTATGACCTTATTTTGATTGACCGCGCTTTCCAAGGAGAACAATTGGTTCAATAGGTTACGCGCTGGATGGGTTTCCGAATCCAAAAAATTAGGATCCTGTAAGGTCAATGCCATCAAAGGCAATTTGATGCTTTCCAGATAGGATTTTATGTTGGGTGTGTGATCCAGTTCGTTCGAAAGCGCCTGAAAAAGCTGGTCATAAACATCCAGCTTGGTTTTGTCCTCTGATGAAAATGTTTTTGCACCCAGATGCGAGGATGAATCTAAATATTGTTCGAGCTGCGTTTGGAGCAAGGCAGATGCGCTTTGGGGCAGTTGTTGAACGGTTCGGGATGCTTGTAGCTTTGCCAAGGCAGCCAAAAGATCATCGGCAGTATGTTCATAAGCGCCAACAGGGCTGACTTTTTTGTTGCTCCCTGAATGGCTATGGTCCAGACCATCTGCGTTTGTTTGTGCCAAGGCCAGATTTTGATTAATAAGGTCGAACAGTTTGCTTGCTGTTTGGGTAACAGGCGGGTGGTAGGGCTGACGAGAAGCCGGAGCCGAAGAGGGCGAAAGATTGTATGATTCAGGGTAGGAATAGGCATCGTTGTCGAAAGACGGAAATTGCTGGCCTGGCGTGAAAACATCGGAAAAAGTATGTTGTTGAGTAGTGTTCGTTGGATAGTTCTTCTTCCAGGCAATATCCTGGGCTATACCGGTAGGTGCGCCAAATTCAACCAGAAGTGCATCAAAGGCATTATATAAGGACGATAAATGCTCGGACAAGGTCGTTTGAAAAGCCTTATACAGCGATTTTTTTGCAGCGACGCTGTCCTCTAAGCCCACAATTTCCTTGCGAAAATGATCGCACAAGTGTTCTGGGCCAATAGGATTTTTGATGAGATAGCGAGGGAAGCAGGTGACATAGCTAATCTTGAGTTCCAATTGGTAAAGCTGATTTTTGTATTGGGCGTTGGCTTTCCTTATCAACGTGGAGAAATTTAGCGAATCTTCGAAAGCCGCCTTTTCAATCAGGGAAAGATCACTTTCAAGAGCATTACTACCCTTTTTTTGTTCGCTTTTGTCGCCAGTAAAATCAATCTCAGTAGTAAGCCCACGACAAAAACGGGCAATAAGCGAATCTTTATTCATCCGCAACAATGAGATCAAATTAGCTTGCGCGGTTACATCCCTGAAATTTTCAGCATAGACAGGCGGTTTTTCCAGTTCGTCTTCGGCATCGTTGAAAAATTTACGCATTAGCACAGGCAGATTAGTGTCCAGCATGTACTTGAATGCGTTTTTGAACCTTTCCTGATTGGATGAGGTTAGATAAAACTTGGGATTGTTGGAGTGCGCTGCAATTGACCCGACATTAGTCGATTGCTTTAATGCGTTGAACATTGAATCTGAGATATTCTCGAAAACCACGCCAATACCATCTTCAGCAACGCGTGCGACTTGCGCGTCGATTTGGAAATATTCTTTAGCCGATTCAGTTTGTGCGGAAAAATAAATCTTGGCGTTTTTGTTTTTCTGAAAACCAATTGAGGAAGGCTGCTTAAGTTGCAAAAACAGGCCCTGTTCACAAAAGTCATGGATAACACACTGGATCGAGGTGGTTTCCCCAATTGCGATTACCGCCTGAACGTTCGCTTCTTGACGTTTATAGCGGCGTTTTTCTGAAGTTTTATTGGGTGTTTGCATAAGGATCGTGCGTAATGAGCTCCATATTCGATCAATTGTATCTTGGTTAATTGTACCTTAAGTGTAGACGAGAAAATGACATTTTGAATTCGAATCTTTAAGGGTGCAAAAGCAATATTTGCTCAGATCAATTACAAGAATTCCTCTAAAAAGATTAAAAGTTTCGAAACAGAAACAGGCTTTGACAAATACTTTATCAGGAACTGCATGGTCATGAAAAAAATTGCTCTTTATGAGGCTGTGTTAATGCTTCACCTCAACACTATATGGCAATATAGCGGTGCATAGCTGTTACATCTACACAACATTGTGGATTATTTTTAATAATTTGTTGTAAAAAGCCAATAAAATTTGTTTTTTTGCAACGTGTTTGTTTTGTACTATACTTAAATTTACGACAGATAAAATCTCATATTATTGGTAGAAATAAGTCTTTGACGAATTAAGTGGCTTGAGAATAAGGTGCTAGTTTTTTGATAAAACGGTTATCCATAAGATGAGTACATCCTTGATTACATGTAGCGATCATGTTGATAGTGAGTCTCTGGCGACAGGGTTTTTAGCTATTAAAGAAGCTACTGGCTTCTACGAATGGCACGATTGGTCGGCTGAACGAGGCTTGGAGATGCTGGTTTTCCGTGTTGCCAGGAAACCCAAGTACTTAATAGCCCATGTGGAACGGATTTATTATTGTTTTCAACATGTCCTAAATGAACAGCTTTTTGGGGCTCTCGTCGATTTACTCATTGTCTTAAACAGGGACGGCAAGGCGCTTGGCAGGCGAATGATTAACGGCTCCAAGGCTAGGTTGACTGAAAATCAGTTTCAAGCGCTAATCGAACATCTCAACAACAGGGATTCCAGGGTCGATCTATTGCCGCCCAACCGTTATTCCGTTTTTGCCAAGGGATTGGAGTCCACAACTGACATGGTGCAGTTGACCAAAGTCAGCGGTGAGAAAGAACACGATGCTTAGGCGCTGGCGAGAGATTATGTTGAATTTAGCCAACTTGAAAATGCAATCTTCGTCCTTGAGCAAGCTATTTTGCTTGATCCCGAACGCATGGAATTGCACGATGAATTACTGTCGCTCTATCGTTCAACCGGTAATTCAACTGGATTTAACCTGAGTTATGAGGAATTATCCCGCAAAGGCTTGGGGTTGCCCCCCGAATGGAAGCAACTCAATGATTTTTTCAAGGTTGAGCAATGATGGAAAATAACAAAAGGCCATTAAAAGTTGCGCTACATGGAATGAATGGTCGTACGATCAAAACCATGATGCTGTTTTTGCAAGGGCCGTGCGAAGGTGCAGCGAATGTCGTCGTTAATGCAGAAGATGCCGATGTTGATGTTTTTGATGGTGATTCGCCGGGTTCGAAAAATTTATTAGAACAGCATATCCAGAAAAAAAACTTAAAGCCTGTTATCGTATTTTCCTTACAGGATTTTGTACAAGAAGGTGTGCTAAGCCTAATAAAACCGATAAAAACGAGCGACATGTTGAAGGTTTTGGAGCTAGCCAAAACCATGGTCGCCGAGCATTCGAAAAAAGCTGTCGACGGTGCAATACCTCCAATGCCGCAAACTGGTACAGAAGAACCTCGGCTACAGTTAGATGAGTCAGAAAAACCAGGGCTTAAAACGGCTAAACATCAAACCGCGATGCGTCTGGATGAAAAAAGCTTTAATGAGTTTATCGGTGTAATTGAAGACATTGACGCTAAAAGCCCTAAGCAATTTATTAACGATGCCCATTACAATCCAAAAGATTATTATCAAGGTTTCATACAATCCGCGTTAGCTATCGCTCAAGAAAAAGGACAGGTATTGTTGCTGGAATCCGACTGGTGGCCTATTACTTTATTTCCACGTACACAGGAAGTCTGGCTTGAGGCGAGTGATGTGGAGTTAAAAGGCTTTGCTGGGATACAGCTCAATCGTAAAACCAAGACGGCAGACTTGTTTCTCACGCCGGTAGACCCTGAAACCCTGGGTATAGGTGGCGCTCTGGATAAATTTCAAAGCATGGATGCGTTTTTATGGAAACTGGCGTGCTGGACTTCAAGGGGGCGCTATCCTCATGACATTGACTTCAAGCTACCGATTTATTTAAAAAACTGGCCTAATTTTACCCGCTTAGTGATTACGCCTCA
>PMDM01000136.1 GCA_003155565.1 Methylococcaceae bacterium
CGAAACGGTGCTGCTCGTCGATGATAACTAAACCCAAACGATTAAAAACAACCTCGTCCTGAAATAAAGCGTGGGTGCCAATCACAATGCCCGTTGCGCCGCCTTCCAACGCTAGTAAAATCTCTTTGCGTGGAATGCCTTTTACTTGGCCGGTTAGTAAGACAATTTGGATAGAGAAATCTTTAAACCACTCGATGAAATTACGGTAGTGCTGTTCTGCCAATAACTCTGTCGGTGCCATGATAGCCACTTGATAACCAGCGGCCAGTGCAAGTAAAGCGGCGTAGGCGGCGACTATCGTTTTCCCAGAACCAACATCGCCCTGCACTAAGCGCATCATGGGATGGGATTGGCGGCAATCCTCTGCAATTTCCGCCATGACCCTTAGTTGCGCGTCAGTCAAATTGAAGGGTAAAGAATCAATGAATGGCTTAGTCAAGGAAGAGTCGGCACCAAA
Source organism: Methylococcaceae bacterium (assembly GCA_003155565.1). Lineage (GTDB taxonomy): Bacteria > Pseudomonadota > Gammaproteobacteria > Methylococcales > Methylomonadaceae > Methyloglobulus. The sequence goes on from PMDM01000136.1 coordinate 458, forward strand.
GTTAGGTGCTTGCCAGGTTTTGGCCTTATATTTAGCTAGTTTGAGGCTTAGATGATGGGCTAACAGTTCTTCAAATGCCAACCGTTTAAGGGCGGGTACGCTGCCGTTTTGTAGGGCTTCGATGGTTATCGTTGCATCCGGCGCATGTAGGGTTTTGATTGCTTCTGCTAATGACGGGTAATAATATTGCTTGAGGAGGGTATCTGGAAGCCAGTCCCTTAAAGCTTGTGAGTCGGTGTTACAAATAGCCAATGCCTGCTTGACTGCCTTTCTGACGGTGTTCTGGTTAAGTCCTTCTGTGAGTGGATAAACGGGGGTTAGATGGGATTCGGTGATTGCCTTATCAGATGATGAAATGACCGTATATTCAGGGTGAACTATTTCCAGCCCGGCGTAGCCATACCTCACTTCCCCAAAACAACTGAGTGTTGTCCCAGGCTTAAGCATATTGTGCTGCTGGGCGGTAAAATGGAAAAACCGTAAGTCGATAAAACCCGTGCCATCGTTAATACGGCAGATCAGGCTTTTGCGGCCTCTGGGCAGCACATCGATGAATTCAACCTTGCCACTGATAAGCACCGTCGTTCCCGCTGAAAGCTTTGCAATCGGGTAAATACGGGTTTTGTCTTCGTACCGAATGGGCAGGTGAAAGAGAAGATCCTGGATGATTAGGATACCGAGTTTTTCCAGGTTAGCTGCCGTGCGGCGGCCTATTCCGGTGAGGGTAGTGACTGATTGCCTAAGGGTGTCCAGCGGGTTCACCATAGAATTATTATTCTAGTAGTTAAGCAATATGGTATTGCTGTGTATAGCAATTGCATAACACGCTCGCATCCTGATGCTCACCAAGATCGTTGGGAGCAGGGTGGGGAATAGTTAAAGCTGCCTTTATTCCTCATCTGTTTCAATTCCCGCCTGATCTCTGATGTTTTTAGGGAAGGTTTTTTTGACTTTAACCCCCATACTTCTAAAACTTTCGGCTTGTCGGATGAGATTGCCGCTACCGTGAGTTAGTTTGTTCATGACCCCGTCGTAGGTGGTGTGGACTGTGCTGAGCTGTTTGCCCAACTTGTCGAGTTCTTCCACAAATCCGCGTATCTTGTCGTAAATGATCCCAGCTTTTTCGGCAATCGCCCTGGCGTTTTCATTCTGCCGTTCGTAGCGCCAGATATTTTCTATCGTCCGTAAGGTAGCAAGTAACGTCGTAGGTGTGACAACGATGATTTTATGCTCGAAAGCATCGGTAAATAAGCGTTCATCGGCTTGAAAAGCAGCAACAAAAGCGGCCTCTATGGGCATGAACAGGAGCACAAAATCCAGCGACTTGATGCCATGCAAGCCGGAATAATCCTTATCGCTCAGGCTCTTAATGTGGTCACGTACAGCGCCAGTATGTTGCCTTATTGCGATCATGCGCTCCTGATCGTCGTCCACTGAACAGTAGCGCTCGTAGGCCAATAGCGAGACTTTGGAGTCGATAATGACATCCTTGTTGTCGGGCAGATGGATGATGACATCGGGCTTGAACAAGCGGTTATCGTCATCACGGAATGCGCCTTGCGTATCATATTCAATGCCTTTGCGAAGGCCTGACCGTTCCAGCACTTTTTCCAGTATCATCTCGCCCCAATTGCCTTGCGTTTTTTTGTCGCCTTTCAAGGCACGGGTGAGGTTGAGCGCTTCCTGGTTCATTTTTGCGGTATCGCGGCGCAGTGATACGATTTCCTCTCGAAGCGTAATCCGGTCCTTGTTTTCATTATCGTAGACGGTCTCAATCCGTTGCTTGAATTCGCCCAGTTGCTCCCTAAGCGGGGTGACGATATGGTCAAGACTAGTCTTGTTTTGCTCGGCAAACTGTTTGCTACGGTCTTCAAATATTTTTCCGGCCAGATTTTCAAACTGCGTTTTTAGCTGGATTTCAGCATCTTGCAACAATTTCAGTTTTTCGTAAGCACTTTTTTCCTGTTCCGCGCTGCGGGTTTGTAGCTCAGCATTTTTGGTTTTTGCGGTAATTAATAGCTGTTGATATTGCTTTAACTCCACTTCTGCATCTTGCAGATGTTTTATTTTTTCTTCAGAAACGGCAATATTGACCGACAGTTGCTGAATGATGATTTTATCTTTGTAAGTGAACAGACGCATCAGCGCCGCGCCGACGATTGAGCCGACCAAGGCTATTATCCAGGGTGGCAGATTGTTAATGAACTCCGTAATGGTCAACGATGCTGTTCCTGTTTACTGTAGCTGGGCAAACACTTTTTCGGCGATAGCCAGCGTTTGTTCCAGGTCTTCATCAGAATGTGCGGCGGAGATAAAACCCGCCTCATAAGCGGAAGGTGCGAGATAAACACCTTCTGCCAACATCGCATGAAAAAAACGTTTGAATAAGGCTTGGTCGCAAGCCATCACCTGGTCAAAGCGGCTAATCTTTTCCTCATTACTGAAAAACAGGCCGAACATCCCGCCCACACTGTTAGTTGTGAAGGCAAGCCCTGCCTGCTGTGCGCGATCTCTTAAACCGGATGTGAGCTTTTCGGTTGAGGCAGTCAGCGATTCGTAAAAACCCAGCACGGAAATTAACTCCAGCGTTTTCAGTCCAGCCGCCATTGCGACGGGGTTACCTGATAGCGTTCCGGCTTGGTAAACCGAGCCCAAAGGCGCGAGATACTCCATGATTTTACGTTGCCCACCAAAAGCCCCGACTGGCATTCCACCGCCCAGAATTTTACCCAGCGTCGTCAAATCAGGTTTGATGCCATAAAGTCCTTGCGCCCCGGACAATGCCACGCGAAATCCGGTCATGACCTCATCAAAAATCAACACACTGTGGTAGTCGTCGCAAACTTCCCGCAGGGTTTCAAGAAATCCAGGGGCTGGCGGCACACAATTCATATTGCCAGCCACGGGTTCAACGATGATACAGGCGATTTGTT
>PMDM01000487.1 GCA_003155565.1 Methylococcaceae bacterium
TAAGGTATCTACCAGGATCGTTAAGCAGATGCGTGGCAACCGCTGGGGTATCTGTTTGCATACTCCTGAATTTGGGCATCCTAAAAATTTCGTTATCCCGGCCAACGCGATCAGACCAATACAGGATTGAGCCTTTTGATGTAAGTTTGATTAAGAGCGCCAACAATAACAGCGGCACACCGAAAAAAATGATTGCAACCAATGCTAACAGTAGGTCAAATAAGCGCTTCATAGTAATAAGGGAGATTTTTGAATTTTTAGAAACTCCCATAAATCGCTCTGAATGTAATCCTGAAGGCATACTTAGAGCTGTCGCTTTCAACCCTTCTGCAAGCGAAAATGGAGGTGTCCAATCCAAATACCGGCATGTTTTAGTTATATCGGCTTGTAAAGAGCCACATAAGCGCTGCGCCACCTTGTGTTTACCTAGCAACCCTGCCCCATATCCTATCCAACTTTGCGGCACGGGCAATAGCCTCGCCTTAACCGCTAGTGCAGTTGCACACGCATTCAATAGTTCCGTGGTGGAAAGATCCCAGCCATCAGAAACGAAAAAAACCTGATTGGCAGCCGCAGGATGGTCAATACACCGTAAAATCAGGTTTACCAAGTTGCCTATATATACAAAGCTGCGTTTATTGTGGATAGCACCAAATGGCAACGGAATGCCGCGTTGCAGCGCTTTCATCATGCTCTCAAAATTGGCCTTTACGCTTGGCCCATAAACCAATGGGGGTCGTATAACGACAATCTCCATCCCTGTTTTCTGTGCAATGAGGAAAAGCCCTTCTTCAGCCTGATGCTTCGACAAGCTGTAGTCATCCTGTGGATTCGGGACATCATCATCTTTAAAGGGCTTACCGGGTTCGGTGTATTCGCCATTGACCTTGATCGAACTCAGAAAAATAAACCGCTTCACACCATGCGTTGCGGCTTGTTGTGCCAGATTCAAAGTGCCAATGACGTTAACCTTGTGAAACTCTTCAAAAGGATTGCGTGCAGCGTCGTCCATAATATGTACACGCGCAGCGGTATGTATAATGCAATCAATGCCATCAAGACTTGATGACCAATCATTCTGTTCTTCCAAATCAGAAATTCTTAAAGTGCTTGCGCCATCCAACAAAAAAGGTCTTCTGACAGCGCATAAAACATCAAAACCTTTCAGAATTAGCTCTTCAGAAACAGCCCGACCTAAAAACCCATTAGCTCCAGTTACCAGTATTTTTTTCAAAATAAACCCGTCAAAATTGCACACGCCAACAAAAACCTATCTAAAGCCTTGCGTCTAGATTTTGCTATATATGCAAGCAACTTTGGTTGAGAAAGCAAGCTCTTATTTTCAAGTAACTTGACAAGTGTGCCCATGTCAGAACTAGGTGAAATTTTATAACAAGCTTTGGCTATTTTGATAACCTCGTCTCGATACCAATGCTGCCTTAGTTTTTTCAACCTGGCCCATTTAGCAGTAATGCCAACATTCGCGCCAACCACGTTAGTTTGGTGTTGGCGATATTTTGCCGAAGGTACACTATCAATTATCCACTTATGCCCATAAGCACGACAAACCGCATAAGTAAGCCAATCATGCAAAGCGGCGTCTTTGGCTGGACTATTTTCGTCCAGCAGTTGTTCCCGCAATTTGTTGATTAGCCACGGTGTCATCAAAAAAGTACACCCTGGCCCCGCTGATTCAAATAAAAAATCAAGTTCGCGTTGTGGTTGGGCTTTGTCTAATAACTTCTCGCGGCCATCAGGCCAAAAAGCGATTACGTTAGAAGAAACGCCATCGGCGCTATGTTCTTTTGCAAGTTGAATATGCCGAATTAATTTATCTGGAAACCAAATGTCATCTTGATCGGCAAAAGCGATATAGTCGAACCCGTCCGTATCCGCTTCCGTGATTAACCTATAAAAATTTTTTGCAGCAGAACCATAAGCGAAGACTCTTGGTAAAAGCGTTATCCTACTTTCCCTTTCTGAATATCTTTGGAGAAGTTCTGTGCTGCCGTCTGTTGAGAAGTCGTCTGAAATTAGCAGGCTTACTTGGCATTGTTTTTGATTGAGGATTGAATCTATTTGTAATGGCAAATAAGCTAATCCGTTTTTCACCGCCATTAATACAGCAATTTTTGTTGCATTACCCTTCATTCGAATACTAACTTAATTTTATTTGTTAACGCTTAATNNCATTTGTATATTAACTTAATTTTATTTGTTAACACTTAATGCTTAGCGTGTATTTTTTTATAAACAGCCACTAAGCAGTACTGTGAGATTAATGTTGATAACAATTCACTCTTTACAATAAATGGCAGTGAAAAAGTTTTTAGCAGCTGCCACTCAGGGCTTAAGTTTTTCAACTCTTGCTCCCTGTAGTGCTTTTTATGGTCAGCATCAAACAAAAAACCTTTGTCTCCAGGCACTGCAATAATCAAACCTGCATTTTTATGCGTAATTCTTGCACACTCTTGAAGTACAAATGAAGGTTCTGCAAGATGCTCCAGTACATTATCTAGTACGCAGACATCATACTCACCCTCTTGGGCAGGGTAATGTTTATTTTCATCGATCAGATGAACAGTCAACTTTTTTTTCTTACAAAAGTTAACTGCCAATGGATTAATTTCAAAGCCGATCACATGTTTTGGATAAGCCCCTAATATTCCACTTCCTATTCCAGACCCAATTTCAGCAATATTATCCCCAAATTTTTTTGCCTGGTAATACAAGATTTGTGAAGCGAAATAACGTTTGTAAATGCGACCTAAGCAGCTAATAGCATTCAAATGGGCATAATATTGCTCATAATTATCCATTTTGGTATTACGTTAAAGCTCTCTTAATAGCTTCAAGATATTGATAACCATATTTTTGATCCGGCTCAAGATAGGTTCCTTCACTCCACTCATTCCATGCATTAAAAAAAATAAAATTTTCAGGCAAGCTTCTTTGCGGCATTGTTTTAACCAATTTAGAAAACCATTTTTCAAAACTTTGAGGTGTGCTACCTTTAAAGATGGTTGCCCTATTTTTATAACGAGCCGCATTATCCCAATCTACAAAGGCCCCTGGGTAAGTCGTCAATTTTTCATCGGGTCGTATTTCAACAATCTGCTTCCAAACTGCGTCATAATCATGGAAAGTGAGATTTTTGAAGTAACTCGTTCTTAAACCACGAAATATATCTTGTAGGTACTCTGGCAGGATTCTAAAAAACTTAAACATAAAAGAATGGCGGATTGAAGATTTATCAAACGTAGGCGAATACAACGCCTCGAAAGGCTGAAATTGAAAGGCTGCATCAAATGAATCAAGACAAGCTTTTGTTGATAGTTCGTATTGCTTTTGAAAAATATAATACACTCCAGGCAACCCATCATTTACAGCAAGCTCGCGCCAATAAGCTAGCATATCGTTAATTCTTTCAATGCGTTGTGGCCGATAAATCACAAACACTGGCTTGCCGTCCACTTTAATCGCCCGAGGATCTTTCCAAGCCTTAATCAGATAATCGTAATGTTTC
>PMDM01000130.1:0-4953 GCA_003155565.1 Methylococcaceae bacterium
GATGAATAAACGCCGCCTTGGGCAGGCCAATATCGACAAAAGCCGCCTGCATACCGGGCAGAACCCGGCACACTTCACCTTTATAGATATTACCTACCAGCCCCCGCATCCGGCTGCGCTCGATGATAAGTTCCTGCAATACGCCGTTTTCAACCACAGCCACACGAGTTTCCGGCGGCGTGACATTAATCAAAATTTCTTCACTCATATCAATAAATTGATTCCTTGTTTTGCTAGAAGTTGTGCCGTTTCAAATAACGGCAAACCCATTACGCCGGAATGGCTGCCTGTAATCGACTCTACAAATAAGCTACCTAAGCCTTGTATGGCGTAACTTCCAGCCTTACCCTCCGGCTCTCCTGTGTGCCAATAAGCAACTATTTCGGATTCCGTAAGATTTCTAAAAGAAACTTCTGTGACACTTACTGCTTGCCAATGTTGCTTTCCCCGCAATGAAAGTGCTGTGTAGACTTGATGCGTCCTCCCCGATAAATGTGTGAGCATAGCGATTCCGTCCTCCTGATTTTTTGGCTTGCCCATAATCCAATCGTCCAAAACGACCGCCGTATCAGCCGCCAGAATCGGCAAACTCGTATTAAGTATCGCACACTTAGTATTCAATGCGGATGCACATAAGGCCGATTTTTCAGCCGCTAATCGTTGCACGTACTCCAGTGGTTTTTCATCCGGCAAAATCGTCTCATCGAGATCAACCGGATGAATGATAGGCGTTACGTTGATTTGAGCCAGCAACTCTCTTCGCCTGGGCGAGGCAGATGCCAGGATGATTTGCGCCGACATTAGCGATGGTAAGGGTGATTATGAAGAATACTCCAGGCACGGTACAGTTGTTCGGCGACAATAATACGTACCAGTGGGTGTGGAAAAGTCAGTGGAGACAAACTCCAAAACTCCCCTGCCCTGGACTTGACAGAATCAGCCAAACCGTCCGGTCCACCGATCAACAAGGCTATATTCTTACCGCTTTCCAGCCAACGGTTTACAGCTAGCGCTAGTTCTGGCGTAGTCATTGATTTTCCAGATAAATCCAAACCTACGACATGTGATCCAGCTGGGATCGCCGCATTCACTCTTTCCCCTTCATCTTTTACTATTCTTGGCACATCACAGTTTTTGCCCCGTAGTCCCGGTGGAATTTCCCTAAGCAACAGCTCGCATTCCCGTGGCAGGCGCTTGGCGTAATCATCATAACCCGTCTTTACCCAGCCCGGCATACGGTTGCCCACAGAAATCAGATGTATTTGCATAGCGGGCAGGATACAACCAACAACCCTATGATGCAATCTAGGCAGCCGAGTAAAACCAAACTGCAAAATGGAGTTTATTTGTGTTTAACGCGGTTTAGAACTTGCCAAAAGCGACAACGCAAGAATAGTAAGACAGGTCAACCAGCCCAGTAATTGACCATTAGTGAAAGTAAAAGTGACTGCCAAACCAAGTCTTTCCGCAAGATCAGGATACGCTTGTATAAAATCACGGCCTACCATGAAAGCTCGAATTTCGCCCACCACCAGACCCGCTGCATAGAACAGTATTAACCAGCCAATTTGCTTGTTTTGCTGATTATTTTCAGTATCAGCACCCATTAATCTAGTGAAATCAATGTTCGATAGAGTGATTTGTTGATTAACTAAGCAACGAATGCAGAATAATCCTACCAATCCGGCTACCGGTATTGCGGCTAGTTCAAAAGGAAAACTTATGTAACGTCCATCCACAGCTAACAAGTAGGTTTTATACAACGCTAACGCAATAACGATAAAATAAACGCTATTAAGCGCAAGGGCTGCGGATTTTTTTGTCTTCTCTCCCGTGAGCAAGTTGCTTGTTCTGTGGGTAAGCAGACCAGCGATAACAATATTCAACAGCACGATTAGCACTGCTTTTGTCCGTTGCCAGTTATCGTAGCTGGTGTACCAGGATTTATCGGCTTGAAATACGAGCAAGGAACAAAGAATTTGAACGAAAACCAGGAAAAAAACCACCTTTTGCATAGACAGGTTTTGCTCTTTTTTAGCATAGAAAACGGCAATTAACACCATTAAGAGCGATGCGACCAAGAACTGGTCAAACCATTTTACATTTTCATAAACTTTCCCGGTCAATGGGAAAACCTCTTTCCTATCCACAGAAAAAAGTCCCCAATTCGCACCAATTACGCCTTCCAGCTCGCTTTTCCAGGACTGGTTAAAGGATTCGACGATATTGACATCAAAATGATTATCGGCTGCGACCTTGAGTAAGCCTCGAATAAAAGTCGCCTCATTGACCACGCTGGGAATCGCCCAACCACGTTGCCTACCTTCGCTGGGCCAGCCGGATTCACCGATCAGAATGGGTTTACCGGGCGAAATACGATCCGCTTCTTTGCGTACTTGTTTATAAATCCGTTCGATATGCGCCGGGGCCTTATCGACAGGAATCGGCTCATCTTCCCAATATGGCAAGATATGGATGGTAATAAAATCCACTTCCTTGATTAAATCGGGATATTTCATGTACATAGACCAGACATCCGCATAGGATACCGGTTGTTTGACCCGTTTTTTGACTTCGCGGATGTATTTGACCAGTTCCTCCGGTGTCCTTTCCCCACGCAACAACACTTCGTTGCCGACGATGACGCGCTTGACGACATCAGGATAGGTATTGGCGGCATAAACAAGCGCATCCAACTCTTTTGGAATATCTGCCTCAACATAACCTATCCAGGCACCCTGTATCATTTTTAAGCCGTGTTTTCGAGCCAACTCAGGAATGACTTTTAACCCGAGCGAACTGGCATAGGTGCGGATAGTGTGGGTTTTGCCCGCCAATAATTGCAAATCTTCGTCGATTTGTTCAGGGGTAGAAAACACCTCTGTCAGTGGGCTTTGCCCTTCCCGAAACGGCGCATAAGAAAGGCTGTTGAGCTTACCGTCAGGAACATCAAGCCCTATATCCTCAGGTAAGTTTGTCAAATAACAGAACAAGCCGTTCAACAAAATGATCAATGCGGCAAATGAAACAATTCTCATGATTTTTATTTTTAAAATGGGTGTCAGGCTTACTACAAAAAAACAGTTATCCGTATTTTACCCGTTTATGCTTAATCTTCCCATTCCAGTTCAGCATACGCTCTGGTCACGTTTTTGCGGTGAAATTCATCAAACAACTTCCAGCGGCCTTTAAACGAAAGCCCAACTGTGGAGACGGCATCCTCCAAAAATACCCCTCTCTTTATCGCAGCCCTTGTTTCGATAAGTAAGCCGCTTAGGTATTCTTTCTCTGGCTGCATACTTTTCGGCCAATCGGTCACTAAAGGGCCATGCCCTGGGATCACCCTTGTATAAGATATAGATTCCAATTTGTCCAACTCGGCCAGCCAGCCTTTAAGGCTACCATCAATAGAGGGCAAGTGTTCGATAAATAGCAGGTCAGACAGCCATAAAGTATCGGTTTGGGGGTCATACACGCTAAGGTCGTTATCTGTATGCGCTGCTGGATGGGCGGTGAATTTTAGGGTTCTTCCTCCTAAGTCCAGGTCTAGCTCACTGTTTACCAAAATATCAGGTGGGATAATATCCTTTGCTGTTAGGGCAATGCCCAATAATTCCGGCGCTTTTTGGATATAGTAATCACCGCGCACCGACATCGCCCGTGCCAGTTTTTCATGCCCGACAAATTTTGCTCCGGTATTTTTGAATGCAGAATTGCCATAAATATGGTCTGGATGAACATGGGTATTAATCACATAACAAACCGGTTTAGACGTGGTGTTTTCTATCGCGTTCTTTAACGCCAAGCCCTGTTCAGGATTCCCGCCTGTATCAATCACAGCAACGCAGCGCTGGCCGACAATAAAGCCGATATTGGCAATAGCGCCATGATTTTTAGTATCGGAAAATTCTTGGACACCCCAATGCACGTAAATACCAGGCGCAACTTGGTTGATTGATAAAACAGGTGCGGCGACTGTCCATTGTGAAAATAACAATGCAAACAAAACAAGCAAGATTTTCATTAACAGCCTCGGATTAGGATAATAGCTACGGTAAGTGGCGAAGCGAAATGATAAGGTATTTAACTCAGTGCTATCCACTGAAAATTTAAAAGCCACTTGATTGATCTGGAGTTTGGGCATATTCCCAATATCCGCAAGAACATAAACCCTACTAGCGATTTGATTATTGATTCGGCCTGTTGATGTNNATTACAAGACAAAGACTTCACTTACGTTGGGCTTCCTCAGTCAGCGCCAACCTAAAAGATACCCAACATTCGGGATTTATAGGTTGTGGGTAAGCTCGCGAACCCCAATAAAAACAATCATCTGACATAAATATTGGGGTTCGTACCTCACTCCAATTTCACTTGCGATGGCGTTATATGCTCCAAGCCAAAAGCTTCCGCCACGCCTGGATGAGTGACTTTCCCACGAAATGTATTAAGCCCGGATTGAAGCGCCGGATTATCCAATAACGCATTAAGCCCCTGATTTGCCAACAGAAGGACATAATCGGTGGTCTGGTTATTGAGTGCGAACGTGCTGGTGCGTGGCACTGCACCGGGCATATTGGCGACGCAGTAATGTACAATGCCATCAATTTCGTACGTGGGCTGACTGTGCGTGGTTGGCTTTGATGTCTCTACACAGCCACCCTGATCGACGGCTACATCGACAATCACTGCGCCTTTACGCATAAGCGGTAGCATGTCACGGGTAAGCAGCCAGGGTGCTTTTCCGCCTGGAATCAACACCGCGCCAATCACTAAATCAGCTCCGTATACGGCTTCTTCAATTGTGTATGCGTTACTCTTTCGTGTTTGTATGCGGCCATTATAGAGGTCGTCAAAATAGGCTAAGCGGTCATGACTCACATCTAACACGATAACCTGTGCGCCCATTCCGACGGCTATGCGGGCGGCATTAGCGCCTACTGTGCCACCACC
>PMDM01000130.1:5000-8157 GCA_003155565.1 Methylococcaceae bacterium
AAGCAAGGTGCAGATAGGTGAACAGAATCATATCCTGCCGCAAATAGGGATATTCTGTGGCAACGGGTTCTTTGACTTTGACAATCAAAGCCGCCGCCCAGGCATCTGTTGCATCACCAACAATTTGTGCACCAACAGCACGGTATTCTTCATCGGTGATGAAGCTGCCTTCCCCTGCTCCCGTTTCCACCAAAACCTGATGACCTCTGGCGATCAGCATTTTAACTGCGCCGGGTGTCAAACCAACTCGAAATTCGTTGTCTTTAATTTCTTTGGGTAGTCCTATTAGCACGGTTAACCTCCAGGTAAGTTATTGATTCGGCTATATTATGTTTAAAACCGTTCGGGCTGAGCCCTTCGATAAACTCAAGAGAACCTTGTCGAAGCCTACTGGCCTTTCGACAGGCTCAAGTCGAACGGGAGAATACTTCACAAGGCCGAATCAATAGTACAACATCGTAGAAATTAAATTGTAGATAAAAAAATGGGGGGCCGAAGCCCCCCGTAATGAGCGCACCTCAAACTTGTCCGGCAGGTTTTGTTAACGGCGTGTTAATGGTTGTGTCCTGCTTTGGTGCGTCGGGTTTGTTGGTTGAATCATTGGTATCGACTGGTGGTTTTGGATCTTTACCCGCCATCAAATCATCAATTTGGGATTTGTCGATGGTTTCCCACTTCATCAAGGCATCTGCCATCTTATGCAAGATACTGATATTGTCTTGCAACAAGGTTTCTGCCTTCTTGTAATTTTTGTCGATAACCGAACGAATTTCTTCATCGATCTTGTCTTGTACAGAGTTAGATACTTTACTGCCTGACGAAGAATAACCCATGAACGGTTGTCCGCCTTCCTCACCATAAACCAAAGGGCCCATGACGTCGGAAAAACCCCAGCGCGTTACCATGTTGCGTGCCAATTCCGTTGCCCGTTCAATGTCGTTGGATGCGCCTGTGGTTACACGGTCGCCGCCGTAAATCATCAATTCAGCGATACGCCCACCAAACAAGCTGGCAATCTGGCTTTCCAGTTTTCGTTTGCTGGCGCTGTATTGATCCCGTTCCGGCAGGAACATGGTGATACCCAATGCCCGGCCTCTAGGCATGATGCTGACCTTATAAACCGGATCATGGTCGGGCGACATTTGACCGACAATACAATGCCCTGCTTCATGGTAAGCGGTGAGCCTTTTGTCATCTTCGGTCATGACCATAGTGTGCTTTTCAGCACCCATCAAGATCTTGTCTTTGGCTTTTTCCAGCTCGTTCATGCCAACTTTAAGTTTGTTGGAACGCGCCGCTAATAGCGCAGCCTCATTGATGATGTTGGCGAGGTCAGCACCAGAAAAACCGGGCGTTCCCCTGGCTATGTTTTTAAGCTCCACATCATCACCCATAGGTACTTTTTTGATGTGGACATTCAGAATTTGCTCCCTGCCTTTGACATCGGGCAAGCCGACAGTCACTTGACGGTCGAAACGGCCGGGCCTTAACAAGGCTTTGTCGAGGACATCAGCACGGTTGGTTGCAGCAATTACAATTACGCCTTCATTACCTGTAAAACCATCCATTTCTACCAGTAATGCGTTAAGTGTTTGTTCACGTTCGTCATTACCGCCACCTAATCCAGCACCGCCTCTTTGACGGCCTACTGCGTCAATTTCGTCGATAAAAATGATACAAGGGGAATGTTCTTTGGCTTGTGCAAACATATCCCTAACCCTGGATGCGCCGACACCGACGAACATTTCTACGAAATCTGAACCTGAAATGGTGAAAAACTTCACGCCCGCTTCACCGGCAATCGCCCGTGCCAGCAGGGTTTTACCGGTACCCGGAGGGCCAACCATGAGTATGCCTCTTGGTATAATTCCGCCCAGTTTTTGGAATTTTTGTGGATCCCTTAGAAAATCAACCAACTCGGAAACTTCCTCTTTGGCTTCTTCACAACCAGCCACATCAGCAAATTTGACCGTCATCTTGTCTTCTTCAAGCATTTTGGCCTTGCTTTTTCCGAACTGACCTGCACCGCCTACACCGCCTTGGGTTCTACGCATGTAGATGATCCACACGACAATCAACAGCATCATGGGAAACCAGGAGATGAAAATCTGCATTAACATCGACTGTTGTGGCGGTGGTGTAGTCCTGATCTGGACATCCGCACTCAACAGGTCATCAATTAAGTGATTGTCACCCGGATTGAACGTTTGCAGGTTTTGACCATCGGACGTGCGTACCTTAATGGTGGTTCCGGCAATCTCAACACGATCAACCTGACCGCTTTTGACTTTCGCTATAAACTCAGAATAGGCCAGTGAATCCTGGATAGGCGGGGTTGCGTTTATCCTGTTGTATATTAAAAAAGCGCCGGTAAACACAACACTCCAGAGCAATGTGTTCAATATATATCTCTTCATGATTACTTTTCTCCTGACTTCATTTGACTGAGGCCTATAGTTTTGAATTGCGCCGTTCTTTTTTGAAACCGTTACTAACAATTGTAAAACCCGACCAGCATTGCTGGCACAATGCTTTTAGAGTCAACTATTCACTAAACACAAAAAAGCTTACTATCTTAAAAGGTTTTCCAATCACTTATTTAATATTTTCGAAAATAACACTTTTTTCTACTTTACTATCCGCAAAAGAACCCACTATTTCATGGTTTCCCTTACAAAAAACTCAATAATTGATCGCCGTAGCGCATTTTAATTTTATTTAGCGCTACTACTTGAATCTGCCTTACTCGTTCCCTGGTTAAATTCAATTCTGCGCCGATTTCCTGCAAAGTCATTTGATCATCCGTCCCTACGCCGAAATGTGAACACAGGATTTTTGCTTCTCTTGGATTTAATGTCTTGATCGCCGTATTAACCAAGCCTTGCAGCTCAGATTCCGCAATCATATTGTATGAATGGGGGAAAACATTTTGCGCTATAAAATTGATAGGTGCAAAAGACTGCTCGCCCTCGTCATCATCAAAAGCCTCTAAAGAAACCGCACTTTGCGATATGGAAAGGAGGGCATTGACTTCGTCTTGAGATAACTGGGTATGTTCGGCCAATTCCTTAGCGCTAGGTTCTTTACCGGTTTTGAGGGTGATCGCGTCCTTTATTCGAAACACTTTGTTAATGGTGGCGATCTGCCCACAGGGGAT
>PMDM01000086.1 GCA_003155565.1 Methylococcaceae bacterium
AAAAAATATTATGCGTGGCAATCTCCCAAAGAAGGTTCAGCGCGGTATCTCTGTCAGGTAAAGCGGCAATGCTGGTAAACAGTGTTTGCCAATATTCCGAAGGCGGAGAGAAATGGCGCTGCAAGTGGGTGATCGGTTTTTGGCGGTACAATATGGGTTAGCCACTCATTCATCCAAGCTAACGTTTGTCTGATAGCCTCAACGCTGTCAGTCTGCTCAGGTAACCAGCGTTGTGCTATGCGGCAATACAAGGTGATAGCGACAATGGCGTTAGGGTGCGGGGCAATGTTTATGATACGCAGTAAATTATCCTGCGCTTTGACTAAGTTTTGGCCTTCGATAAAACCAAGCAAGTCCAATGTGTGCTGGAGAAATTCGGTATGGCCGTATAATGCGCCCTGTGCANNGTGCTTTCAAGACACCAGCAGGGTTGTCGGCAAAAGCCGTGGCAATAAGCTGACTACGTTTTTCGGCATTGTTGGGGAAACAGAGGTTCTCTACTTTTGCAAAGAATACTTCGCCAATACTCCAAGGCCGACGCGGCGGCAAAGCAACAATGTTGCTGCTTTGTTCGGGGAACAGGCGGTGTAAGTCTTTCTGGTCAAGATTGACCTTGAACTCGAATTCTGCCGCCTTAAGGCTAAATCCGTCGGCAACGGTGGCACATGCCAGCGCCCTTAACAAACCATGGTTAAAAACGTTTTTCTTACCCTCCATCTCCCTGAGGTCATTAATCAATTCTTCAATACGGTCTTTAATCAGGCGGTGGGCGACTAGGGCTTTAATGTTGCTGCCGTCCGGAAACAGGCTTTTTTCTTCTTCGGTCGCTGCGCTTTCCTTTAGTTTGGCTATGCTTCGACTGGGGTCTTTGGCAAACCATAGCACAGCCAAGGCAATGAGCAATGGGTTACCTTCTACGGACTCCAGAAAGGTTTGTAATGTATTGTCAGTGCCACGTAACACCGGGATTTCATGGCATTCTTTTTGTTGTGTCGCTCGATCATTCTCATTCTGATCCCAGTAATAACCGGATAATGCTGCCCGTAGTTGACGGAGATCAAATTCAACGCGGCTTAGGGTAAAAAACTCGAACCGGTCATCGGTATTGTTACCATGGTACCAAAGGTTTTCCTCAGTATCTCGATTGATTGGCGCACCGGCCACCAATAGTTATCCTGTT
Organism: Methylococcaceae bacterium; assembly: GCA_003155565.1. Lineage (GTDB taxonomy): Bacteria > Pseudomonadota > Gammaproteobacteria > Methylococcales > Methylomonadaceae > Methyloglobulus. Next base: position 1,181 of record PMDM01000086.1, read on the forward strand.
GTTCCTGCAATAGGGTGATAACCTTGGAGCAATCGCCGATGCCTGGGTCATCTAATAGTAGCAGGGTAGGCATACGTGGACGCCACTCGGCAAACTTATTAAGCCCATCTTTACGAATCAAACCCACGTCCCACGGATGGCTGCTTGTTTCTCTCCACCAAGCCACACGATTCCACCAGCACCGGATGCGGTAACATTGGTGAGCGCAACGGTTGCGCCAGTCTTTCGATTCGCCGCTGTCGCCGAATCTGTCACGCTGGGCGAGTTCACGTGCCAGCTCCTTGGCTAATTGCGTTTTACCGATGCCATTGTCGCCGGTCAATAAAGTCCAGGCAAAGGGCGTTTTTAGTTCCGGTTCGGAATGAAACCATTCCAATGACCAACGTCCTGTGCCAATGTCATGTTGAATCCACTGTTGTAACCTACCCCAGGTATCTTTGGCTTCACCTTCTAATGGTAAATGCCATTGCAGGATGCCGGTATAGCGGGTTATGGGTTGTAGCGTTTTTTCATCGAAAGCCGAAAACAGGACGAAATCGAGTTTGCGGGGGATTTTTAGCCACGATAGGAGGCTAAAAAATGTTATGAACGCTATTAGCCAGTCGCCGTCTTCCCAGGGCACAACAAAATGGACAGGAAAATCTTGAATTTCATTTGTCGCGCTTGAAGCCAAAGAGAAAAACTTTGGGAACAGAAAAGCCAAGAGTTGCATCAATTCATTTAGGTCTATTGCCAAACAAATTGAAATTATTACACATAAGGACTGCCTACGAAAAAAGGCGCTGTTGCTAGTGTCAAGGTAATATCTAAATTCAGATTTTTCTGCCATAGCGCAAGTTTCGCAGTGTAAGTCTACTGGTTTTCCCTGATGAACACATTGAATAAAAAAATATTAACTTCCGAGAAATCCGTAAGATTCTCAAGACTTGACTAATATGATAGCCAAGCCGTTTTACAAGTCCGTAAGGCGGATAAATTGTGGCGGATTAGCCGCGCAACATAGGCGACCTATCCGTTTTGTTTGTGCTGTGGGCGCGGCGTAATCCGCCAACTGCGGTGTTCATCGAAATGGCGGATTACGACGCGCGGAAAAGCTTTACAACTATTAAGTTTGGGGGATTTGCGCGTCTCGGCAACCGCTCCATGCGTTGCCCTACCTCCTGCATCCATGCAGTCGTAATCCGCCCTTGGTCTTTATTGCTTACACACAGCGGCTAATTTAACCATAATCCCTACTCCACCGTAACAGATTTTGCGAGATTTCTGGGTTGATCGACATCCGTACCTTTAAGGACAGCAACGTGGTAGGACAAGAGCTGCAACGGCACGGTATACACAATAGGTGATATTTCATTATCCACCTGGGGAATTTTTAATATCTGGACATTACT
>PMDM01000336.1 GCA_003155565.1 Methylococcaceae bacterium
TACCTCCTGCATCCATGCAGTCGAGGACGAACGAAATCAACAAGTTTCCGTTCGTCCTGAGCTTGTCGAAGGATCTAATCAGAGATTCCTTTAATTACATAGAAAAACCATGAATTTGAATCTTGAAAAAATAAATGGCTATAGTGTGCTGACCATCCAGGATGAAAGGATCGACGCGCACAACTCGGGTGAGTTGAAAGACTATCTGTTACAGATGATAGAAGGCGGGGAGAACCAGATTATCGTCCAGTTGGAGCATGTCCGCTTCATTGATAGTTCGGGTTTAGGCGCTTTATTGTCAGGCAATAAGCACATAGTGGCTAAATCGGGAAGGCTTGCTTTGGCCAATATACAGAAACAAGTCCTCTCGATGTTTGAACTGACCCGCCTCAACCGGGTGTTTGAAATTTATGCCGACTTGAATGAGGCATTTAGTAATGAAGGTTAAAGATTGCTTATGTGTTCATCATTTATACAGGTAGACGTTGTTATCCCAACGCAAACCAAATATTTGGATTTGATCGGCAGCATTGGCGAGCGCATCGCTAAAGAACTGGATGATTTTTCAGGTGACCGGGAGGCTTTGGCGTATCAATTGAATCTTGTGTTAACCGAGGCGACTGTCAATGCCATCAAACATGCCTGTGATGATGACCCCAAAAACTGCGTCAGAATAACGATCCATCTCCAGGAGAACGAATTAAATATCAAAGTTTATGATCATGGTCAGGGTTTCGACCTGGAAACAGTCCCGTCACCGGATTTTGAGCATCCTGAAGAAAGCGGAATGGGGCTTTTTTTTATACGCAGCTTGATGGACTCAGTTACGTATAGCCGACAAGATGAGTACAATGTGCTGGAGATTATCAAAACTCTGAAGTGAGGCTTACCTTTGACGAAAACATCGGCCACCGATAACTATGAACTTGGGTGAAGGATTGCATAAAGGTATCAAGTCCTGGCAAGAAACCCTTAAAGCCCTGTCAATTAGGGCTTTGGGCGAGGAAGCGGGTAGGCACTTATGGCAAAAATATCATGCTTTGTTGCCAACTGACTATCAAGCGCTGATTTCACCCCGTTATGCCCTTAATGATATTCTGCAACTTGAGCGCTTAATAGCATCCCATTGCGAAAGTATCAGCCTGCTTAAACCTTACTCAAACCATCTGTACTACCGTCTGCATTTTTACAGCCTTCAAGAGCGTTATCTGGATGAATTTATTCCCGTGCTTGAAAACCTGTATTTACGGGTCATGGATCAAGTCCAGTTTACCTTTACCATTGAAGGTGTGCCTGCGACTATCAAAAGTTTCAGCATCAAAGCGGCGAAAAATCAGTATGCCCCGTTTAGCCAGTTAAAAAACCGACTGTTGGAAACTATTCAAGCCGTCATGGAGGAGCGGGTTGAAAATGATGCGCTCAACAAATTGTGTGTGCTGACGGGTATGGCTTGGCAAGAAATAGATGTCCTGCGTGCTTACCGCAACTATTACCTGCAATTAGGGCATCGAACTACAAGGGCAAGTTTTCATCATGCCTTGATTAACAATTCTGAGGTCGCACTCGGCCTATACAACTATTTTGAAGCTCGTTTCAGGCCTAATCCCGATTGGGAAGACCCTATGTCCAGGGAAGAACAGGCCTTGTTCCCGCTGCGTATGCAATTATTGGACAGTATTGATTCAGTTTCTGACATCAATGACGACCGGATTTTGCGAACTGTCTTTAATCTGATTGATGCAACGGTTAGGAGTAATTTTCATCAGCGCCGTTCTCAACAGGATTACTTTATCGCATTTAAAATCAATAGCCTTGGTGTTATTGATATGCCTGTCCCAAAACCGCAGTACGAAATTTATGTCCATGCCGTCAATATGGAAGGAATCCATTTGCGCGGTGGAAAAATTTCGCGCGGAGGAATCCGCTGGTCTGACCGCCTCGATGATTTTAGGACGGAAATATTGGATCTGATGCAAACACAGATCAACAAAAACGCCTTGATTATCCCTACTGGGGCTAAGGGTGGCTTTATAGTAAAAAGAAATAGTTCCAAACGAGATTTCAAAGCGGCTGGAAAAAACGCTTATATAGCATTAATGCGTGGTCTGCTTGATTTAACGGACAATTATCGTGATGACACTATCGTTAGTCCTGAAGGTATAGTCATCCACGACGGCCCCGATCCTTATCTGGTAGTTGCAGCGGATAAAGGCACCGCCCAGTTTTCGGATATTGCCAATGCAGTTGCTGCCGAATATCACTTCTGGCTGGGTGATGCCTTTGCCAGCGGGGGGTCTCGTGGGTATGACCACAAAGCGTTAGGTATCACGGCGCGTGGAGCATGGGAATGCGTAAAACGGCATTTTCGTGAATTAGGGAAAGATATTCAACAAGAAGCGTTTACGGTGATCGGCATAGGCAGTATGGATGGTGACGTGTTTGGCAATGGCATGTTGCTGTCGCCCGGTATCCGTTTATTAGCCGCATTCAGCGGTCAACATATCTTTATCGATCCCGACCCGTCTGCCAGTGACACACCGTTTAATGAGCGTAAACGCTTGTTTGATTTACCCGGCTCCACTTGGGATGATTATGACCGCAGCTTGATTTCTCAAGGAGGTGGGGTTTATTCCCGCTCCGCCAAAGACATTCCCGTATCTGCCGAAATAAAAAAATGGTTAGGCATACGTTATAAATTTATAGATGGCGAATCCCTGATTCGTAATCTGTTAGTTATGCCAGTCGAATTATTATGGCTGGGCGGTATTGGCACTTATGTCAAGGCCAGCACGGAAAAACACGAAGAAGTCGGCGACCGGAGCAATGATAATGTGCGTGTGGACGCTACTTATCTCGGCGCAAAAGTGGTAGGCGAAGGGGCGAATTTAGGTTTTACGCAAAAAGCGCGTATTGAATATAATTTAAAGGGTGGCCGCATCAATACCGATGCGGTGGATAATTCGGCGGGGGTCGATACATCCGACCACGAAGTTAATTTAAAAATATTGCTCACCGGCTTACACAAGAAACATCTTATCTCCGATTATCAGCCCTTATTTATAGACATGACGGAAGCCGTTTGTCAGTTGGTGTTAGCGGATAATGTTGCGCAGAGCCTTTGTTTATCCTTAGAACAGCACCGGTGTGCAGAAGACTCAACGGAGTTTTTGCATCTGGCAGATCGTTTGGAAGTCGCCGGGTTCTTAGACAGAACCGTTGAATCCTTTGCACAAACCAAAGAAATTAAATCCCGACCCGGACAACTCATCTCACGTCCCGAACTGGCGGATTTAATGGCTGCCAGTAAAATGTATTTGACCCAGCAACTGCAAAACCAAACCGCGTTGTTGCAAGATGAATGTTACGACCGATATTTACAAGCGTACTTTCCAGATCAGCTCAGTATCCTATTTAAACAGCATCTTGCCGAACATCCTTTAGCGAATGAAATTAAAGCAACCGTCATAAGCAATAAAATCATCAATCAGGCCGGATGCGGTTTTTTAAGCCTGGATATTGACAACGAAAACGGCGCCACCTTGGACACCGTCAATTGCTATTTGGCTTTCGACCAGATTTTACAGGCTGATGCGCTACGGCAAGCGATTTATGCGCTAGACAATCAAATCGCAGCGGATCAGCAAAATCAATTATTGCTCCAACTCGAACAAACCCTGGCAGGTTTTTGCCGTTGGGCGGTAATGCACGGCAGGACTATTCGACCCGAAGTAAATACGATTGACTGCTACAGCCGTTATTTAAGAGAATACGAAGATTATATTAATCAGTACACCACCGCTCATTGGCAAGAACAACTTAATCACAATCAACAAGCGCTAATATCGGCAGAACTGGCGAAAAAATTAGCTTTCATTGCCAACAGCCAGAATTTTCCCTTCATTGTGTTATTGGTCACGGAAACCCAGCAAGATTTTACGGCTATCCTGACCTTACTGCATGACATTACCCACACGCTNNACTTCACAGGCCAATTACTGAAAAAAATCCTGCTAAGTCAGGTTAAAACATGTTCAGAATATTTTGAACTCCCAGTTGAAAAACAGCGAATCAAGCGCTATTGGCGGATTTATCAAGAAATCAAAAATGTCCTGCCTGTGAATTTATTGCCCTATGTTGCCTTAATTAGAGCACTGAATAATTCGATCATGGGAAATGTATAACCTGAATTTGAACTAATATCAATCCCAATAAGTTCTCATTGTTA